>NZ_NWQG01000045.1:0-91152 GCF_002529485.1 Mesorhizobium sanjuanii | reverse complement strand
AGTTTACTCAAGCGTGAATGCCGTGAATTTGAAGGCGTTGCGCGCCATCAAGGGGAGGGTTCGATGAAGATCGTGGACATCAAGACGGCGGTCGTCGCCTATCACGGCAAGGCGACCCTGATCCGTATCGATACGGACGCCGGCATCTCCGGCTATGGCGAGGCAAATCCCGACGCGGGCGCGGCCGCGATCGTCGGCCTTATTTCGGAATTGAAGTCGGAACTGATCGGACAGGATCCGCGCAACGTCGAGTATTGCTGGGACAAGATCCGCCGTGACCATGTGTTCTCCGGCGCCCAGGCCGGTATCTTTCTGATCGCGCTGACCGGGCTTGAAATGGCGCTGTGGGACGTAGCGGCGAAAGCCGCGGGCCAGCCGCTCTATCGCATGTTTGGCGGCAAGTTTCGCGACCGGATAAGGCTCTATGCCGATTGCGGCGACGGCGATGACGTGTCGGGATCGCCGGAAGGATGCGCGGCGCGCGCCCGCCGTATGGTGGCCGAGGGCTTCACGGCGCTGAAATTCGACATCGACAATCTGCACCATCCAGCAAAGTTCGATGCGGTGAACCACACCATCAACGGCGCGGAACTGCGCTTCATGGTGGAGCGCGTGGCGGCGGTGCGCGAGGCGGTTGGTCCTGACATCGATCTTTGTATCGACCTGCACGCACGCTACGATGTGCTAAGCGCCAGCCGGGTTGCAGCGGAGATGGAGCGGTTCAACCTTCTGTGGCTGGAAGAGCCTATTCCAGCCGAGAACGTCGAGGCCCTGAAGCAGATCCGCATGCGAACCAAGACGCCGATCTGCGTCGGCGAAAATCTTTACCTGCGCTGGGGCTTTCGTGAGTTGTTCCAGAATTATGGCGCCGACGTCATCATGCCCGACGTGCCGAAATGCGGCGGCCTTGCCGAAAGCCGCAAGATCGCGAATCTCGCTGAAATGTATTATGTGCCATTCGCACCACATCTTGTGTCGACACCGCTCGGCACGATGGCGACATGCCATGTCTGTGCGAGCGTTCCAAACTTCCTCGTGCTGGAGTGGCATGCCCTCGAAGAGCGGGAAGCGTGGGACAGTTATGTGCGCCTGCCGGATGGCGCCAAATCGATCGTTGAGGATGGCCACATCGTCGTACCCGACACGCCAGGCATCGGCGTCGAGCTCAACATGGACGGCGTACACAAATACGCCGTGCCTGGCTTCGGCATCTTTGAATAACGGATGACCGGATAGCGTGCGCTGGGCGGAGATGCCTTTTGGCGAAGTTTCTGCCGCTCGACGAATAAGGCCGTTGGGAGGAAACCATGGGCAAGCGGATCGTCTTCACTGGTGGCAGCGGCAAGATCGGCCGTCACGTCATTCCCTACCTGCTCGAACGCGGGCATAAGGTCCTGAACCTCGACCTGACACCGCTCGATGTGCCTGGTGTGGATACTGTCATCACCAACCTTGCGGATGCCGGCGAGACCTACAATGCACTGACGCTGCATTTCGGGTTCAACGAATATTTCGGCGGAAAAGGCCGCGGCCCGGTCGACGCCGTGGTCCATTTCGCGGCCCTTCCGCGGATATTCCTGCGGCCGGACAACGCCATGTTCGCCGCCAATGTGCTGTCGACCTACAATGTTATCGAGGCAGCCACCAAGCTTGGCATCCGCAAGGTCATTACCGCGTCCAGTGAAACGGTCTATGGCGTGTGTTTTGCCGAAGGCGAACGCGACTTCACATCGTTTCCGGTGGAGGAGGACTACGATACCGATCCGACCGACAGCTATGGCCTTTCCAAAGTCCTGGGCGAGAAGATCGCGCGTTCCTTCGCTTCGCGCACAGGGAGCGACATCTACGCGCTGAGGATCGGCGGCGTTGTCGAACCGCAGGACTACGGCCGGTTTCCGGAGTTCCTGGCGGACGCCTCAAAACGGCGGCGCGACGGCTGGACATATATGGACGCGCGCGATCTCGGCCAGATCGTGCATCTGTGCATCGAGAGGGATGGTTTGGGATTCCAGATCTTCAACGCCGTCAACGACAACATCGTTGCCGACACGCCAACGGCGGAGTTTCTCAAGAAGCATGCGCCCGACACGCCAATTACGCGCTCCATGGACGTATTCGAGGGGCCAATCTCAAATCGAAAGCTGCGCGAGATCCTGGGGTTCAGACAAGAACATGATTGGCGAACGCGCCCAGCGAGTTCATGAGAGCGCAACGAGACCGCCGCCATAGCCGATCCCCAAGGAACGCCCCTACCGAAAGCCGCAAGCCCAACCCGGTCGCCGATTGGGGACTTGATGAATCGCGGAAATTGACGCGCCATTGAGGGAACCGACGCATCCCCTCAGGAATGCGTCGAGGCGAAAGGCTCAAGCGTGGCGGATTTCCGTTCCCAGCACCTTCAGGCATTCGCGGATGAACGCCGCAAGCGCCGTCCAACCTTTGGCCGAAACCATCGTCCCATCCACATAGGCATCGGTGGGGGATAGGTTGATGTAAGTGCCGCCGGCAAGCGTCACCTCTGGCTCGCAAGCCGCGAGCGCAGCCACCTTCTTGCCACGGACGACGCCGTCGACCGCAATTAGAATCTGGACGCCATGGCAGATCGTGAAGATCGGCTTTTTGGACTCATGAAAATGACGCACCATCGCCTGCACCCGCTTGTCGGTGCGGATGTATTCGGGGCCACGACCGCCGGCGCAGTAGACAGCGTCGTATTGGCTCAGCTGCTTCTCAGCGTCGGAAAAGGTCTTGTTGATCAGCGCATTGTGACCGGGCTTTTCAGTGTAGGTCTGATCGCCCTCAAAATCGTGCAGCGATGTCTTGATCAAGTCTCCGGCGTTTTTGTCGGGGCACACGACGTGGACGGTATGGCCCACCGCTTCCATCGCCTGCTGATAGACGAAGATTTCATATTCCTCGGTGAACTCACCGGTCAGCATCAAGATCTTTTTGCCTGGCATGGGTCTTCCTCTCGGCTTGTGGCAGGGCAAGGCACACGGCGCGCCTTGCCTTCCAGGGGATCGAAATCGGGATGGAACGGGTCTCGGGGAGACAATATTCCTCAGTGTCGGCCTGGGTGATCAGCGCCGCGTCGAGCTCGACGGCGTCCCGGAAAAGCGACATCGCAATGGCTACTCGAACGCAGGCAGGAGCCGGTCCCGCGAATTCTCGATGTGCACACGCATGGCCTTTTCGGCGGCGGCCGGATCGCCCGCGGACAAGGCAGCGAGAATCGCCTCGTGCTCGTCTAGCGCCTCTTCAGTCACCCGCGAGTGATACATCAGTCGGAAGATATGGAAGTGGGTATGCTGGTGGTTCAGCGTTTCGCGAATGAGTTCGTTCTGGGCGAACTCCACGATCTTGTCGTGGAAGATCGCATCCTGGCGGGCGAAGTTCGAATAGCGCAGGCGCTCGTCTTTTCCCACCCGCCGGGCCATGACGCCAGCCGCCTCCTGCAGCACGGCTAGGCGCTCGTCGTCCAGCGTGGCGGTGGCTTTGGCCGCGGCAGCAGGTTCAAGCAACAGGCGCAGTTCGTAAAGCTCGTCAAAGCGCCGGCGGGTTATTTGCGGCGCGGCCCGATAGCCGATCAGGTGGGTCTTCACCACCAGGCCCTCGCCCTCCAGCCGGCCAAGCGCTTCACGGATGGGCGTATGCGAGACGTCGAATTCCTTCACGAGATTGTCGACGGTGATGCGCGATCCCGGAGCAATCCGCAACGACATCAATTGCGCGAAGATTGCCTCATAAACGTCGCCAGCCAGACTGTTGGCGCGCTGGATGCGGCCGGTCGGGCGGGCCTCATTGTCAACCGTCAGGTCCGGGTTCTGCATCGTTTGCCTCTTGACAGAAGCACCCACTAACACGATGCTTCGCGCAATTCAATACTATATCCTATACGATTTTATAAGGCATCGCGTGAGAATGAGCGGAAGCGTCGAGGCCGGCCCCTGGAACGAAACCCGTTCTCATGGCTCCCAATCGGCCCTTGAAGGATCCTGTGCATGACCTTGTTTGCAGTGGCGCGCCTGCCGCGCGAAATTCTGTTCGGCAAAGGCCAGCGCCGTGCGCTGCCTGCCATTGCAGCCAGGTACGGGAGGCGCGCGTTCGTCTGCACCGATGAGCGTTTCGCGACGACATCGGAGTTTGCCGAGATTCTTGCTGGCTTGCGCGCCGCCGCCATAGACACGTTGGTCTACGACCGAACACTGCCGGATGTGCCACGCGACAGCGTCGCGGCCTGCATTGCGCAGGCGAAGGATTTCAAGCCGGATATGGTGATCGGCATCGGCGGGGGCAGTTGCCTCGACATGGCCAAATGCGCAGCACTTCTGCTCAGCCATGGCGGCAGGCTTCAGGATTACTATGGCGAGTTCAAGGTACCAGGCCCTACCCTTCCCGTGATCGCAGTGCCGACAACGGCGGGGACAGGCTCCGAGGTAACCCCCGTCGCCGTGATCTCCGACCCGGAGCGGACACTGAAAGTGGGTATATCGAGCCCTCATCTCATCGCCGCCGTGGCGCTTTGCGACCCGGACCTGACGGCGACATGTCCCCCTTCACTGACAGCGATCGCCGGCGCCGACGCGCTGACGCACGCAATCGAGGCCTTCACGGCGGCCAAACGCGGCGCCGATTACAATTTGCCGCAACAGCATGTCTTCGTCGGCAAGAGCGCTCTGACCGATCATTTCGCCCTCCTGGCCATCAGGCTGCTGGGCCGCAGTCTCGAAAAGGCATATCGAGACGGATCGGACGAGACTGCACGCGCCGACGTGATGATGGGAGCGCTGGTCGCCGGTTGCGCCTTTGGCACGGCTGGGACGGCCGCCGCGCATGCGGTGCAATATCCGGTCGGCGCCCTCACCCATACTCCGCATGGTCTGGGCGTCGCCACCACCTTGCCCTATGTGATGAGCTACAACCTCCCCGCCGCGGCCGCAGACATTGCCGAAGTCGGCACCGCGCTCGGCCTGCCCCAGCAGAGCGACGGCGACGCCGATGCATTGGCCCACGCCACCATTCGGGAGGTGAGCCGGCTGTTCGGCGCCATCGGCATCACGCCGACATTGGCCGAACTGGGCCTTCCCGAGGACAAGATCGACTGGACGGCCGAGCAGGCGCTCGGCATCGACCGGCTGATCAAGAACAATCCCCGCCCATTCGACCTCACCGCGATGCGAAGACTGGTCAGAGCCGCTTACGACGGTGACATGGCCGCTGCCACGATGCGACAGGAGTTCGCCCAATGAACATTTCCGCATATATATTCGATGAGGATGAAAGTACGTCCGACTACGCCACGTTTTCCCATGGTCTCTACATTGGTGGCCGTTGGCAGCCCTCGTCGGATGGCCGTGTGATCGAAGTGATCGATCCATCGACCGAGGCGGTGATCGCAGCGGTACCCGATGCCACGCTCGCGGACGCTGCCCTCGCCGTCGACGCGGCTGCAGGGGCAGCGGCCGGTTGGCGCGAAACACCGCCACGCAGGCGTTCGGAAATCCTCCGGCGCTGCTTCGAACTGATGACCGAACGGGCGGAGACGTTGGCGGCGCTTATCTCGCTGGAGAACGGCAAGGCGCTGCGCGATGCGCGCGGCGAAGTCGCATACGCGGCGGAGTTTTTTCGCTGGAACGCAGAGGAGGCGGTCCGCATCAGCGGCGAGTTCGGCCTCGCACCCTCTGGCGCGAACCGGATCGTCGTTGATTACCAGCCTATTGGCATCTGCGTGCTTATCACGCCATGGAATTTCCCCGCCGCCATGGCGACACGCAAAATCGCTCCGGCGCTCGCAGCAGGCTGCACCGTGATCTTGAAGCCCGCCAGCGAGACGCCGCTGACGGCCTATGCGCTTGCAGCGCTCTATGAGGAAGCCGGCGTGCCGCCTGGCGTCGTCAACGTCCTGACGACCTCGAACCCCGGGCCGGTGACGGCCGCCATGCTGGCCGACCCCCGAGTGCGAAAACTGTCATTCACCGGCTCGACCGGCATCGGCCGCGTGCTCCTGGCCGAGGCCGCAAAACACGTCATCTCCTGTTCCATGGAGCTTGGCGGCAACGCACCGTTCATCGTCTTCGACGACGCCGACCTGGAAGCAGCGCTCGATGGTGCGATGGTCGCCAAGATGCGCAACGCCGGTGAAGCCTGCACGGCCGCCAATCGACTTTACGTGCAGGCCGGCATCCATGATGCCTTCACGGATGGATTGCGCAAACGCATGGCTGCCCTCCACGTTGGTCCTGGCACACACTCGGAAACCGAATGCGGCCCGATGATCACCAGGAAGGCCGTGGACAAGATCAATCGGCTCGTCCAGGACGCAGTTGCCCGTGGGGCCAAGGTTCTGTGCGGAGGGACGATCGCCGAAGGCAAAGGCTACTTCTACCCGCCGACGGTGCTTCGCGACGTGTCCGCTGACGCCGTCATGGCCCGCCAGGAGATATTCGGTCCGGTGGCTCCGATCATACGCTTCGACAGCGAGGCGGAAGTGATCTCGAAGGCCAACGACACCGAGTATGGCCTTGCCGCCTACATCTACACTCGTGACCTTGCCAGGGGAATGCGCGTGGCATCGAAGATCGAGTCGGGCATGATCGCGTTGAATCGCGGCCTGATGTCGGACCCCGCAGCGCCTTTTGGCGGGGTCAAGCAGAGCGGACTGGGCCGCGAAGGTGGTCAAAAGCACGGCATTGCCGAGTTCATGGAGGCGAAGTACATCGCTGTGACCATCTGAGCAGACAGCCATGCAAAAAGATCCGTTCCGCATTCGCGATCATGTGGCCGAGTTCGATGAGATCGTCGCCGGGATTGTCCGCCGCAGCGCGGAAACCAGGGCGAAAATCCCCATGCTCGCAAACGTCGCCTACGGTTCCGATACCACCGAAACCGTCGACCTGTTCTTTCCGGAAGGCGACCGCGACCGCCTGCCGGTGCACATGTTCATCCATGGCGGCTACTGGAGGATGTTCTCCAAACGCGACTTTTCCTACGTCGCCGACACGGTGACTCGCGCCGGGGCGATCGCGGTCATCGTCGACTACGCTCTGATGCCTGCCGTGAGGATGGCCACCATCGTCGACCAGGTGCGCCGCGCCAAGCGGTGGGTCCTGGCCAACATCGCCGATCATGGCGGAAACCCGGCGGACCTGACTGTCAGCGGTCATTCGGCAGGGGCACATCTTGCAACGTTTCTGTTCAACAGCGAAAACGCCCCCGCGAATGTGCGGGCAGCTCTTCTACTCGGCGGGCTCTATGATTTGAAACCGCTCCAGAACTCCTTTCTCGCCAACGAGATTGGAATCACCGATGAGGAAGTCGCCATGTTCACACCTCTTGCCTATCGGCATGATCCTCAAACCAAGGCGACGGTTCTGGTCGGAGCCAATGAGACGCCGCCCTTCCATCAGCAGGCAGATCGATTCAAGGAGAACCTGCTGCGGCAGGGTTCGCCGGTAACCTCGCTTGTTCTCACGAACCGCAACCACATGGACAGTGTCAGGGATCTCGGCGTGCCTGGGAGCCAGGCGGGTGATTGCCTGACGAAACTGATTGCCAACGACCGCCGCTAGCCCTGCCTGCCGCGATACCGCCGGCACTCATGGCGGCTCAAACGCAATCTATCGACGTTCGCCAGGGGCAAAGACGCAGCCGGCAATAACGCCTTTGCGCCCAGCGGCCGGGCGCCGGCATCGTAGCCCGCTCAATCAGTCGAAAAACCCCGTGTCCTCCTCCAGCAGATACTTCTTGGCGCCTTGGGCGTCGATGTCGAGGCCGAGCCCGGGGGCTTCGAGCAGATCGATCATCGAATCCTTCACCACCTGCTTGGGCAGGCCAATAACGATGTCGTTCCACCACGGGTCCGAGGCGCTGGGATATTCGAACGCCACGTAATTGGCGGGCAAGGTGGCGCACACATTGATCAGCGCGCCGAGACCGAGCAGGCCGTTCGCGGTGCCGTGCGGCGCCATCAGGATCGAGTGCATATAGGCGTGCTCGGCGACCCATTTGAGCTCGGCTATGCCGCCGATATCGGCAGGATCGGGGCCGATGACGCGTACCGCCTGCGTCTCGATCAGCTCCTTGAAATTGTGCCGCAGGTAGATCTGCTCACCGGTATGGATCGGCGTCGAGGTGGAGGTGGTCAGTTCCCGGTAGGCCTGTGGGTTGACCCACGGCACGTAGTCGCCGGTCAGCATGTCCTCGAGCCACATCAAATTGTACTTTTCGACCGCGCGAGCGAACTTGATCGCATCGGGCAGCATCCAGCCCGGGCCGCAGTCGAGCGCCAGGCTAACCTTGTCGCCCAGCACTTCCTTCATCGCGGCCACACAGTCGAGCATGTGATTGAAACCGCGCTCGCTGATCACGCCCTGATCCATGGCACCGTGATAGCCTGCCTTCTTCTGCGTCACGCCGTAATGGAAGCCCTCGATGGTGTCCTTCATGTTGGAGTGAAATGAGATTCCCTGCTTGATCATGAAGAAGTTCTGCGGCTGCTCCATCATCCATTTCACGTCGGCGGCGTAGTCCTCTGGCCGGTCGCCCGTGCGTTTCTGGCGGATCGAGCCATTATAGACGCGCACCTTGTCGCGCACCTTGCCGCCGAGCAGCTTGTAGGCCGGCACGCCTGCGGCCTTGCCGGCAATGTCCCACAGCGCATGCTCGATAGCGCTGACCGCCGCGCCATAGGGCTTGAAAGAGCCGCGTTGGCGGATCTTCAGCATCACCCGCTCGACGTCGGTCGGATCCTCGCCGATCAGCGCCTCGCGGAAATGCAGCACCCAAGGCTTGAGGTAGGTCTTGGTGAACTCGACCTCGCCCAGGCCATAGAGACCCTCGTCGGTAACGATGCGGACGATGGGGTGTTTGCCGATAACGGCACAGCGCAGGTCTGTGATCTTCATGGCGCAGTCTTATTTCACGGACGAGAAAGCTGTCGGCGTGAGCAGCTGGCTGCTTATATTGGCAACGATCTGCCCGTCGCGCTCAGACTCGTCGCGGGCCCTATGCCACACTGGATCGGTGACGAAAGCCGTCCATTTGGCCTCGCGCTCGGCCAGCGATTCCCAGGCGAGGAAATAGGTGAGGCGATTGTTGTTTTCGCCGATCGCCGTGGTGAAAAACCCGGCTTGGCGGATGCCATGCCTCTCCCAGATGGCCAGCGTTTGTTCGGAAAAGCGCTTGAGCAAAGCCGGCAGCCTGCCCGGCAGGCAGTCATAGATACGCAGTTCGTAGATCATGGTTTCGTCCGTTTCTTTCTTCGCCTCTGCTTTCGAGAGGTCGACACGAATGGTCGGTCGTTGGCCCCGTGAGCCTGGGGATGAGGGCAAGGATGTCTGGGCTAACTCCAGGTCCGGTCCCAGCTATATTCATTGTCCCAATGCTCGGTGGATTGCCATATCCCCGTGACACCCGGTTGCAGGTGCCGCGAGATCACCTCATCGACCACGTCGTCTATGCCCAGCCCCGGCTTGTCCGAAACGGTGATGAAGCCATCCTTGACGAGCGGCTTGGGGAGACCCGTGACGATGTCGTCCCACCAGTCGACATCGGCGGAGTGGTATTCAAGCGCCATGAAGTTCTCGGTCGCGGTCGCCACATGCGCCGCGGCCATTGCGGCGATCGGGCTTTCCGCCATGTGGATCGCCATGGCGACACCGTGGTCCTGCGCCATGTCGCCGATCTTCTTGGTCTCGAGGATGCCGCCGGTGGTCAGCAAGTCCGGATGGATGACCGAGATACCTGAGTTGAGCAGCGGCTCGAAACCTTCCTTGAGGTAGATGTCCTCACCCGTGCAGATCGGCACGGACGTAGCCTGCTGCAACTGCCGATACTGCTCGGTGTACTGCCAGGGGATCACGTCCTCGAGCCAGGCCGGTGCATATTTCTCGATCCGCCGGGCGAGACGGATGCCGTCTTGCAGCGAGATGTGACCGACATGGTCGATGGCGAGCGGGATCTCGTATCCGATCACCTCGCGGACCTCGTGGATATACTGCTCGAGCAGGTCGATACCCTTTTCGGTGAAATGCAGGCCCGTGAACGGGTGCTGCACGTTCTGCGCATCGTAGGCGAGATTGCGCGCCTTGCGCTCCTCGAGCGCGCCGCCACGGCCGCGTGGATTGGTGTGAAACCCTTCGAGCGCGCCGGCGGGCGCGGCCACGGCGCCCGGGACATGGGCGATCTGCATCAAGCCCAGATCCATCTTGAGGAAGGTGAAACCGCGGTTCATGCGCTCCTTGAGGCGCTTTCCGGTTTCGGTGCCGCTCGGTTTTTCGGCGTCGGTGTCGCAATAGACGCGCACATGATCGCGAAACTTGCCGCCGAGCATCTGGTAGATCGGGACGCCATAGGCCTTGCCGGCGAGATCCCACAATGCGATTTCCACCGCGGAGACGCCACCGCCTTGCCGGCCGTGCCCGCCGAACTGCTTGATACGGCGAAACAGGCGATCGATGTCGCAAGGGTTCTCGCCAAGCAGCCGGCTTTTCAGCATCAGCGCGTAGGTGGCGCTGGCGCCGTCGCGCACCTCACCAAGCCCGACGATTCCCTGGTTGGTGTAAATCTTGAGCAGCGCCGAGGTGAACGGCGCGCCGACGATTTCGGCGACCCGCATGTCGGTGATGCGAAGCTCGGACGGCTTGGAGTCCGTGTTCACCCGATTGAGCGCCTCGTCGGCCCCATCCGTTTTTGGCATGATCAGTCCTCGTTCTGGTCAGCTGGGCTCGTGGGCAGGCATAAATTAGCCCAGCTCAATCTCGTGGGCTTGCAGGTACTCGCGATTCATCTCAACGCCGAGACCAGGCTTCGATGTCAGCTTGAGGCTGCCGTCCGAAACGTCGAGCGGTCTGTCGATGAGGTGATCGTATTTGCCAAGGTTCCATTCCGACGTTTCGAGTTTGTAGAAATTGGGAACGGTCATCATCACCTGCGCTCCCGCAACCACGTTGATCGGCCCGGCGGCGTCATGCGGCGAGACCGGGATGTAGTAGGCTTCGCATAGGGCGGAAATCTTCTTGAGTTCGGTAATGCCGCCGGTCCAGGTGACGTCAGGCATGATGTAGTCGGCGAGCTTGTTTTCGAGTACCGGCACGAAATCCCACTTCGTGTGGCCGCGCTCGCCCCACGAGATGGCGGCACTGACCTTTTCTCGCACCTGCTTGAGGGCGTTGAGGCTCTCCGGCGGGCAAGGCTCCTCAAACCAGTCGATCTGGCCGGCTTCCTCAAGGCTCCGACACAGGCGTATGGCGGTGGGAACGTCGAAGCGGCCATGCGCATCGATGAGGATGTCAACATCTGGCCCCGCCGTTTCGCGGATGAGTGCCGTCAGTTCGGCCGCTTCGCGTTCGTCCTTGCGGGTCATGCTGCCATCGAGATAGCCGTCGCGCTGTTCGCGCGACAGGCCATCCGGAGTGCGGCCCTGATGGGGAAAAGGATCGAACTTGAGCGCAGTGTGTCCGGACCCGACGATATCCCTGATCTCAGCGATCACGCCCTCCTTGCTGGTAAACTTGCGCTGGTTGGGATGGGTGTAGAGCGCGATTTCATCGCGGACCGGTCCGCCCAGCAGCTCGTAAATCGGCTTACCGAGAACTTTGCCGCGGATGTCCCAGAGGGCTATATCGATGGCGCTCACGCATTCGACGGCGGCTCCGCGGCTGCCCATGTAGGTGAAGCTGCGGAAAATCTTGTGCCAGAGATGCTCGATACGCGCTGGATCCTCGCCTGTCACGGCGACACCGATCTGCCGCAGGATCGTGCAGAGAGCGCGGTTGGCGAGCCTTGTCGTGGTGGTGATCTCTCCCCAGCCGCTCACCCCCTCGTCGGTCGTCACTTCGACGAACAGATACTCTCCCCAATAGGAAGCATCGGACTTGATCAGCCACGGCCGAATGCTCGTGATTTTCATCTCAACAACCTCTATCTGAATGGTCAGGCTAACGATGTTCCAGATTGACTATCCGGCTCGAGCTGCGTTGCGCGCGCGCATCTGTTCGAGGACATGCCGGCCGGAACCCTCGACATGGCGGGAGATGAGGTCGGCTGCCTCGTCGGCATTTCCCGCCTTTACGTGCGCGATGAGTTCGCGGTGCTCGCGCATGATCGCTGCGCGCCGTGCGAGCGTGAAACTGAAACGCCGGCTCACGGCTCGCAGCACTTCGCGATGCTTCCACCAAAGCTCGGCGGCATGGCGGTTGTAGTGGCGCTGGTACATCACGGTGTGGAAAGCGGTATCCAGTTCACTGTGCCTGACTATGTCGGCGAAGTTGTTCTCTTCGATCAGGCCCTGGAGACGTTCGAGTTCGGCGATGTCCTCGCCCGTAGCCATATTTACAAACCATCGCGTCAGGGCTGGCTCGATCAGCACGCCGATCTCATAGATGTCCCGGACAAAATCCTGGTCTATGGGTCGGACACGCGCCCCACGATTGGCGACAAAGGTGACAAAGCCCTCCCCGCGTAACAGCTGCAGGGCCTCGCGCACGGGGTTGGTCGAGGTGCCATGACGCCGGGCGAGATCGGTGACCACAAGCCGTTCGTTGGCGGCGAGCCGTCCCTCAATGATGTCTTCCCTGATCAGTTCATAAAGCGAGGCGCCTTCGCTGGAGGCCCCGATGGGGTCAATCCCCTCGGGTGGCTCTGCTTTGAAAGCGCTCGTTTCGGCCAAGGCCAGCTCCCCAAATTAATACACACTTTGTTCGATACCACGCACGGTTTCCACAAACAATGTACGATTTATCGCGTTGACATGAAATCTACGATCTGAAAACGTACGAAGCGCTCGAAGGGATACATTGATTGGAAACCGTCCCGCGGTCGACGAGCAAAGACCGCTCGCCTCGATGCAGAGCGGCATGGGAGAGAAACCTGGAGGATACCTATGACGAGGATTACGCTCGGCGGTGCCGTCCTGCGCGGCACTGTCTCGACTGCTTTAGTGGCATCGTTGATGTCCGCACCGGCGCTGGGTGCGGCGCCGGTCGACCTGAGCAAGTGGTCGCCGGAATATGTGCGCTCCATCGCGGGCACACAGGATTTTGACACGGCGGCCGATTGCGCCAAGGTCACCCCGCTCGACTACAAGGGGCGACTGACTTTCTGGTATCAGGGCGTGTTCGAGGGCGACCCCGACCTCCTGCGCCAGTACTACAAGGATTTCTTCGAGACCTTCCGCAAGACGTACCCGAACATCCAGCTCGAGGATCAAGCCCTCACCTATAACGATCTTCTCGACAAGTTCCGCACGGCGCTTCTGGGCAATGCCGCGCCGATGGCGGTCCGGCTGCAAATCCTCGGTGGCACCGAGTTCGCCTCAAAGGGCTATCTGCAGCCGCTGAAGCCCGAGGATGTGGGGTATTCGACCGAGGATTTCTGGCCCGGCGCCATGAAGGCTGTCACATGGGACGGAGTGACCTACGGTATTCCGACCAACAACGAGACGATGGCGTTCATCTGGAACGCCGACATCTTCAAGCGTGCGGGGCTCGATCCGGACAAGGCCCCGGCAACCTGGGACGACGTCATCAAGTATTCCAAACAGATCCACGACAAGCTCGGCATTGCCGGCTACGGCCTCGTGGCCCGCAAGAATGCCGGCAATACGCCGTACCGCTTCATGCCGCAGTTGTGGGCCTATGGCGGCGGCGTCTTCGACGAAGCGACGGCGAACCCGACCTATGAGCAGGTCGAGCTCGATAGCCCGCAGAGCAAGGCGGCGCTGCAAGCCTCGTACGACATGTATGTTCGCGACAAGTCGGTTCCGGTTTCGGCGCTCACCAACCAGCAGGCCGATAACCAGCCCCTGTTCGTCGCCGGCCAGCTCGGCATGATGATCTCGCACCCGTCCGACTACAACGTCATGCTCGACCTGCAGGCGAAGGCGACGGGCGCCGACAAGGAGAAGGCGCAGACCGTCATCGACAATATGCGCTACGGCCTCATTCCGACAGGCCCCGACGGCAAGCGCGCCGTCGTGTTCGGCGGCTCGAACATCCACATCCTGAAGCCCGAATATGTCGAGGGCGGCAAGGTGGACGAGCCGGCTGCAAAGGCGATCATCTGCATGTGGACGAGCCCCGAATGGTCGCTGAAGATGGCGTACGCCGGCTCGAACCCGGGCAACCTTAACGGCTTCAAGACCAAATGGATGAAGGAACGTCTGGACAACATCAAGTTCCTCGACGTCACGACCTCGATGCTGCCATACGGCATCCCGTTCCCCGCGCTGCCGCAGTCCCCCGAGATCATGAACATCATTGTCCCGGACATGCTGCAGAATGCCCTGACCGGGGCGATGACCGTCGACCAGGCAGCCGACGACGCGGCCCAGAAGGTGAAGGACCTGATGGGCGGACTCTAGTCCAAGCCTGACCTGCGATCTTGACCGGCTGCGCCGTTAGCGCGGCCGGTTCGTTCCGAAGAATAGGGGCACGCCACAGTGACGATCGTGACCGGCAAGGCCGAGGCTCGCCGAAGATTGCAATCCGGCTGGTCCGGGGCGCTGCGGAAGATCTGGGAGCATCGCGCGGACTACGCGTACGTGCTGCCTGCGATCGCCGTGATGCTCATCGTCATCGCCTATCCGATCTACTACACGATCGAGCTGTCGTTCTTTAAGACGCCGCCTGGCCTGCAGCTCCGCGACAAGACCTTCATCGGCTTCGACAACTACACGGCCATCCTCACCAGCGGGGTGTTCTGGAAAGTCACCTGGAACACTCTGATCTGGACACTGGGGTCCACTTTCATCGCCTTTGTCCTGGGGTTTGCCACGGCGCTGGCGCTCCACCGCGACTTTATCGGCCGTGGTGTCTTGCGCGCTATCCTGATCATTCCCTGGGTCATCAGCGCGGTCGCCGCTTCCTATATCTGGAAGTGGATCTACCATTCGGACTTCGGGATCATCGGCGCGGTGTTGGTCGGCCTCGGATTGGCCGACCGGCCGCCGAATTTCATCGACAACGTCAGCACGGTGCTGCCCTCCCTGATCGTCGTCAATATCTGGCGCGAGTTTCCGTTTGCCATGATCATGATGATGGCCGGCCTGCAGACAGTGCCCGACCAGTTGCTGCGCGCCGCAAGAGTCGACGGAGCCAGTGCATGGCAGCGCTTCTGGCACGTCACCTTCCCGCACCTGCGTAACGTCTCGGTGGTGACGATCCTGCTGCTCGCAGTGGCCAACTTCAATTCCTTCATCATCCCCTGGATCATGACCGGCGGCGGACCGTCGAACGCATCGCATATCTGGATAACCCATATTTATGAGCTCGCCTTCGGCCGGCAGCGCTGGGGCGTCGCATCAGCCTATTCGGTGCTCCTGTTCCTCATCCTGATGACGCTGGGCTACTTCTACGTCCGTGCGCTGAGCGGCAACGATCGGAAAGAGGGGAGCGCATGAGCACGATTGCCGAGACAACCTCTCGAGGGCAGACCCGTCGCCGCAGCGTCGACGGATGGCAATGGGCGGGACGCGTCTTCCTCCTGTTCATGCTGCTTTACACCGCGTTGCCGATGATCTGGATGCTGATCACCTCGATCAAGTCCGGGTTCGCGGCGACGCAATTCCCGCCGCAATGGTGGCCGGACGAGCCTACGCTTGCCAGCTACCAGAAGCTGCTCGATCCGCAGAACAGCGTCGGCCAGGACTTCCTCCGCTTCTTCTGGAACAGTCTTTTCGTGTCGACCGTCACGACAATCCTTTCGGTGATCGTGGCCGTCCCCGCGGCCTACGCGTTTTCGCGCTTCAGTTTCCCCGGCCGAAACTTCCTGTTCTTCGCCGTGCTGCTGCGCAACATGTTCCCGGCGGTGATCTTTCTCGTGCCGCTCTTCATCCTGATGCGCGCGATCGGCCTGGTAAACACGCATGGCTCGCTGGTTCTCACCTATCTCACCTTCGGGCTGCCGCTGGCGATCTGGCTGCTCAAGGGCTTCTACGACAACATCCCGGTGCAGCTCGAGCAGGCGGCGCGCATCGATGGCGCAACGCGGTTTCAGGCCTTCATTTTGATCGTGATGCCGCTTTCGACGCCGGGGATCATCGCCACCGCGATCTATTCCTTCATCGGCGCGTGGAACGAGTACATCTACGCCTACACCTTTCTCTCCAAGAACGACCAGTTGACCCTGCCGGTCGGCATCCAGCGCTTCTTCTCGGAGAATACGACAGACTTTCCGGGCCTGATGGCGGCCAGCTTCATGATGAGCGTGCCCGTCGTGGTGCTGTTCCTCGTCCTGCAACGATACTTCGTACGCGCCCTTACAGAAGGCGCGGTCAAGCACTAGAGCCGGATGATTTCAGGTCTGTTCGACCTGAAATCTGAATCCGGCTCTAAATCAAAGAGATAGAGCATGACGTCGTCCGAAAACCGCTTCACACTTTTCGGCATCATGGCCTAGGGAGTTGCCAATGGCCCACGTGGTCCTCAAAGATCTCGTCAAGACCTATGGCAGCTTCAAAGCTGTCAACAACGTTTCGCTGACGGTCAATGACGGCGAATTCGTAGCACTCGTCGGTCCTTCAGGCTGCGGCAAGACAACCACGCTCAATCTCGTGGCGGGGCTGACCCCGATCACATCGGGCGATATCGTCATCGGGGAACGGTTGGTCAACGACCTCGACCCCAAGGACCGGGACATCGCGATGGTGTTCCAGAACTACGCGCTCTACCCGCAGAAATCGGTCTACAAGAACCTGGCGTTCCCGCTGCAGATGCGCAAACTGCCCAGGGACGAGATCGACAGGAAGGTCAAGGAAGCGGCGCGGGTGCTCGACATGACGCATCTGCTCGAGCGCAAGCCGCGCGAACTTTCGGGTGGGCAACAGCAGCGCGTGGCCCTGGGCCGCGCCCTCGTTCGCGATCCGGCGGTATTCCTCATGGACGAGCCGCTCTCCAACCTCGACGCCAAACTGCGCGTGCAGATGCGGTCGGAGATCAAGCGCTTCCACCAGGACCTCAAGGCGACGATCATCTATGTGACGCACGATCAGCTTGAAGCCGTGACCATGGCCGACAAGATGGCGGTGATGAACGGCGGCTACCTGCAGCAATACGATTCCCCGGCGCAGGTCTTTGCCCACCCGGTGAACATGTTCGTCGCCAGCTTCATCGGCAGCCCGGCGATGAGCCTTATTCCGCTGGAGGCATCGACGGCAAACGGCAACACCGTGCTGACCAGCGCGGAAGGCTGGAACCTCGAGCTGTCGCAGCACAACGCGCGCAAGGTCCAGGGAGCGACGACCAAGAAGGTGGTGCTCGGTGCGCGACACTCGACGATCAAGCTGCACAAGAGCGCGGCCCCTGGTGCCATTCCGGCCAAGGCCTATACGGTGGAACCAACCGGAGACGTCACCTTCGTGCAGGCGTTCCTCTCCGGCGCCATCGTCAACATCAGCGTGTCCCCCAACGTCGCCGTCGCACCTGACGAGCAGATCTGGCTCGAGTTCGACCAGGAGCGTACGCACCTGTTCGACGGCGAAACTGAAATGGCCCTCAAGGCAGACTGAGACAAGACGGGTTCGTGGGAACGGTGGCTGGATGACCGAGAAGCTGAAGATCACCGCGATCAAGCCCTACCCTGTGTGGGTCGGAACGCGCAACCAGATGCTCGTCAAGGTCGAGACCGACCGGGGCATCTTCGGCTGGGGCGAGAGCGGCATGAGCGGCCGCGAGAAGGCCGTGTCCGGCGCGGTCGAGCATTATCGCGAGTTTCTCATCGGCCGCGACCCGATGCAGATCGGGCGGATCTGGCAGGAGGTCTATCGCAGCCAGTACTTCGAAGGCGGGCGCGTTCTGCAGGCGGCGATTTCCGCCATCGACATCGCGCTGCACGACATCAAGGGCAAGGCGCTGGGGGTGCCGGTCTACGAGCTGCTCGGCGGCAAGCAGCGCGACCGCATCCCCACCTTCGCCTCGACCGGAGACGAGGCCGAGGGCGATGCCGCCATCGAACGAGCCCGCGAGCTGTGCGCACAGGGTTGGCAGGCGATCCGCTTCTTTCCCGTCGGGCAAAGCAGCAAGGACATCTTCGAGCCGCGCGAGTCGATCGGCGCCACCGCGAACATGCTGAACAAGGCGCGGGAAGCGCTCGGCGACGACGTCGTCCTCGGCATCGACTATCATCACCGGCTGTCCGTGGCAGAGGCGGCGAGCTTCTGCAACAAGCTTCGCCGCGGCGTGCTTGATTTCCTCGAGGAGCCGATACGTGACGAGACGCCGGAAGCCTACGAATCCCTGCGTACGATGACCGACATTCCTTTTGCCATCGGCGAGGAATTCGCCAGCAAGTGGCAGTTCCTGCCCTACATCGAGCGCGGCATCCATCAGTTCAACCGGCTCGATATTTGCAATGTCGGCGGGTTCACCGAGGCGATGAAAGTCGCCGGCTGGAGCGAGGCGCACTATGTCGACCTGATGCCGCACAATCCCCTTGGTCCAGTGTGCACGGCCGCGACCGTGCATCTCGCCGCCGCGGTTCCGAACTTCGCCTGGCTGGAGACCAGGGTGCCCGAAAGAAAGCTGGGCTTTGACAATTCCGACTTCTTCCCCGTGCAACCACGGCTCGACGGCCCCGATTATCCGGTCAGCGATCTGCCGGGGCTCGGCGTCGAGGTCAACGAAGAGGCGGTCCAGGCGGAGAGCTTTCGTTTTTGGGAAGCGCCTCACCTCAAGCGCCGCGATGGTTCTGTTACGAACTGGTAGTTCCTTTTCAACCGGAGTCCACGATGACACATGCTCCCGACATTACGCGGCCACCTAAAGACCTGATCGACGCGCTAAGGGAGATCGGCGCCGCGACAGTTGCCGGCACGCTTGGCCACATGGGCTTTCGCAATCCGCACATGGTCGGTCCGGTGGCGCAGAACCACGGCAAGTCGATCGTCGGGCCGGCGCTGACGCTGCAGTTCCTGCCGCAGCGGCCGGATCTCTTCACCGAGGGAGAATATGCCGATCCGGAGACGCAACTGCACCGGCACGTTCTCTACCACGCGCAGGAGGGCGATGTGGTCGTGGTCGACGCGCGTGGCGACATGAGCTCGGGCGTCTTCGGCGATATGATGTCGACGTATTTCAAGGGCAGAGGCGGCGCGGGCATCGTCATCGACGGGTGCATGCGCGACCGGCCCAATGTCGAAAAGCTCGATCTGCCCTTGTGGCTGCGCGGCTGGACGCCAAACTATCATGTGCAGACCAGCATCTATCCGAACGCCGTCAACGTTCCGATTGCCTGCGGCGGTGTCACGGTGATCCCCGGCGACATCATCGTCGCCGACGACGACGGGGTGGTGGTGCTCCCCGTCGCGATGGCCCCGAAGGTGATCGAAGAATCACAGAAACATCATGATTGGGAGGAGTTCTCGCGAGAGAGGCTAATGCAGGGCGCGCCGTTGCAACGCTATTATCCGCTGCATGACGATGCCCGCGGGGAGTACGAGGAGTGGCGGAAAGCCAATCCCAAATCTTGACGGGACGCCAATCGTGTCTTCCATACGACGACTTTCGGCGAAACTTCGCTGGCTGTCGCGAGTCGTCAGTTGCCATATGCGTGGTGCCGATAAATTTTTTCCCACGCGAAACGTTTGGCTCAGTTGCCGCGTATCTATCTGGAGGGAGTCCAGATGGTTATTCTAAGCTGGCTTGGCGTGCTGATAATTCTGTATGCGGTGACGAACGTTCCGCTGCCGTCGACGAATGAGTACCGATGTCGAACGTCGGCGCGCGTACCCGATCCGAAGAACAGACATCTCCAGCGATTTGGAATTCTGCTCGCGCTGGGGAATGGGATTCTTCTTTTCGGGCTTTTTGGCGCGGAAGGACTGTAGGCCCGGCCGGCAAACTCGACCTCGCAAGCTTTCGCAACCCTACGACCACACAGACAAGACACCAAGCGCGAGCCCGATGACGCCGAGGATGAAAGAGACTATAGCGATATGCGCTGGAACGCGTGTCGCTGGATCCGTTGCGCTCCAATACCATCGAAGCTTTCCGAACCAGATACGGCGAAGTTCGAATTCATAGGTTTCGCCGGGAAGAACCCGCAGGTCATCACGGACATCGACGTCGATGTTGACGATGCCCGGCTCGTCATTCCCCCTGATGGCAACTATGGCGCTGCGGCCATTGACCTCGATCGAAACGATGTCGTGACGTGAAATGCCTTTAGGCCTGTCAGCATGATTGATCCGTAAAATGTCACGGCCAATATCGCCAGGGGCCGCCTTTCCAACCATCAGCCTGATCGTCATGCTGCGCCCGCTGTCGCTGACCCCGCGCCCTCTTTCCGACACATGACGCAGGTCTGGAATTAGCTATCGCTAATGCGGCGAAAATCCGAGCGGCGGTGATTCAAATCCGCCTCTGGCACCATTTTTCTTCCACGAATGCACTGCGTTCTGCGGCAGCTCAAACTGGCGATTCCAGCGGGACAAGTCGCCTGGAGTAACGGGACAATCGAAGCATGGATCAAAAAACGGTGGCAAGCCGCCGCCAGAAGGTGTTGAAGACGGTGCCGATCGCATTCAGCACGGCGCGACCCGGTTGCGCTCGGCGAGGCTTGATGATTTGTTGCCACCATATGGAGTGCGAATGATGCGAGAGCCTGCCGGCCAAGACGAATATGGGTCGACCAACCCCTTCGACCCGGATGAGTTTTCGACGTTGAACACGATGGGGCCGGCTGTCGGCAGCAACGACTTCGAGAAATACGCTGTCGCCGTGATCATCGTGTTCGGCGCCCTCATCATCGGCGGGTTGATGGCCGCGGCGATGGCCTTCGGTCACCGCAACGGCTTCCTTTTCGCGCTTGGCGGCGCAACGGCGGCCTGGATATCCGGCAACGCGCTTTTGCTCGACCGGCCCCGCATCTACGCCCTGTTCGTCGGCATCGCGGCTCTGATGCTGGTCGCGTCCACGCTGACGCTGGTCCTCTGATTCGGCTGCAGGAAATTCAGTACCCAATAGCCTCGCCGGACGCGGCGCGGCTGTCGATGGCGCCGTTGTAGCGGGCGCCGCCGCCCTTTTCGATTTCCGCCAGGCTCTTGCCGCCGACCAGGATGCCGGCCGCCTGGCCCCAGGTCGTATCGCTGATATCGAGATGATAACCCATGCCGGCAAGCAGTTTTTCGGTATCCGGCGACAGGCCGAAGGGTTCGACATAGACCGTGTCCGGCAGCCACTGGTGGTGGATGCGCGGCGCGTCGACCGCTTCCTGGATGTTCATGCCGTGATCGACGACGTTGACGATCGCCTCCAGCGTGATGGTGATGATGCGCGAACCGCCAGGGCTGCCGATGACCATGAACGGCTTGCCGTCCTTGGCGACCACGGTTGGGCTCATTGAAGACAACGGCGTCTTTCTCGGCTGGATGGCGTTGGCCTCGCCCTGGACGAGACCATAGAGGTTGGGCACGCCCGGCTTCTGGGTGAAATCGTCCATCTCGTTGTTGAGCAGGATGCCGGTGCCGTCGGCAACGACGCCGGCGCCGAAGGAGCCGTTTAGCGTATAGGTGACCGCCACGGCATTGCCGTCATTGTCGATGATCGAATAGTGCGTCGTCTCCTTGCTCTCGCCAAAACCCTTCGGCATCAGGTCTTGCGAGACGCCGGCCCGGAACGGGTCGATCTTGTCGCGTATGTCCTTGGCGTAGTTCTTGTCCAGCAGCTTTGCGACCGGGTTGTCGACGAAGTCGGGATCGCCGAGCGCCGAGTTGCGGTCGACATAGGCATGACGCATCGCCTCGACCATGACATGGACCGTCTCGGCCGAACCGGCGCCGAGATAGGACAGGGGATAGCCTTCCAGCACGTTGAGGATCTCGCAGATGATGACGCCGCCCGAACTCGGCGGCGGCGAGGAAATGATCTCGTAGCCGCGATAGTTGCAGGTCACCGGCTTGAGTTCGCGCACCGCATATTGCTCGAAGTCGGCCTTGGCCAGGATGCCGCCCTTGGCGCCGCTCGCCTTGACGATGGCGTCGGCGATCGGGCCCTTGTAGAAGGCGTCAGGTCCCTGCTCCGAAATGGCTGAGAGCGAGGCGGCAAGATCCGGCTGGATGAGCCTTTCGCCCATGGCATAAGGCTTGCCGTCCGGCTTCAGGAAAATCGCGGCGGCCGCCGGATCCTTCGCCAATCGTTCGGCGCCGCCCTGGAAAGAGGCGGCGTCTCCCTGATTGAGGACGAACCCGTCCTTGGCATAGGCAATCGCTGGCGCCATCAGTTCCTGCCTGGACAAGGTGCCGTATTTCTCGCGCGCCATTTCAAAGCCGGCGACAGAACCCGGCACGCCGACCGCGAGATAGCCGTCCAGGCTGGCGCCCTTCACCGGCTTGCCGTCCTTGTCGAGATACATGGTTTTCGTCGCGGCCAGCGGCGCCCGCTCGCGAAAATCGAGGAAGGTTGAACGGCCGTCCTTCAGGCGGATGGTCATGAAGCCACCACCGCCGATATTGCCAGCGTTGGGATAGACCACGGCCAGCGCATAGCCGACGGCGACTGCCGCATCCACCGCATTGCCGCCTTTCTTCAGCACCTCGATGCCGACTTCCGACGCCAGGTGCTGGGCCGTCACCACCATGCCGTGCTCGCCCTTGGCCGGCTGCGGCGAGGCGGCGAAGGCCGCGACCGTTGGTGCAAAGGCGAAGGTGATGGAAAGACTGGCGGCGATCAGGGTGCGGCGGGTGAGATGCATGGCGGTGCTCCGAGCGAGGTGGACACCCTAGAAGACCCGGCCAAGGCGATCGAGTCCACTGCCAATCAGAGGCCCCTCGATCAAATTAGAGTTCAAACAATGCCACCGCCGCCGCTGGCGACCGCCGGCCGTTCGGCCGCGACCTTCGCGCGGTAGCCGGCGGCCCGGTAGGCCGCGACCGGATCGATTGCGCCGCCTGTCTTCAGCCGCGCCATGGCGAGAATCGGTTCGACATCGGTGCGGTAGGCCACTTTCAGCGTCTGAGTCGCCATCAGCGCGTCGTTGGTGTCCTGAAAGCCTGCGAGCGCCTCGCGATCAATCAGCAGCGCCTGTGCATAGGCACGCTGCACCTCGACCGCCGACAGCATCAGGCTTTCGATCGGATCGGTGACGTTGTGGCTCTGGTCGAGCATGTGAGCCGGATCAAAACCTTCGGCGCCAGAAAGCTCGGCGTCGACCAGTTCGTTGAAGACCAGGAACAGCCGGTAGGGATCGATCGAGCCGGCGTCGAGATCGTCGTCGCCATATTTGGAATCGTTGAAATGGAAACCGCCGAGTTTTTCGAACTGGATCAGCCGCGACACGATCATCTCGATGTTGACGTTTGGCGCATGATGGCCGAGGTCGACCAGGCAGAATGCCTTGTCGCCGAGTTCGGTGGCGATCATGTAGTTGGTGCCCCAATCCTGCACGACGGTGGAATAGAAAGCCGGTTCGTACATCTTGTGCTCGGTGAACAGCTTCCAGTCGTCCGGTAGACCGGCATAGATTTCCTTCATGGCGTCGAGATAGCGCTCGAACGCTTTGGCGAAGCTGACCTGGCCGGGAAAGTTGGAGCCGTCGCCGATCCATACCGTCAATGCCCTGGAGCCCAGCGTCTTGCCGATCTCGATGCATTCGAGATTGTGCTCGACGGCCTGGCGGCGCGTTGCGGCATCGGCATGCGACAGCGAGCCGAACTTGTAGGAGAGCTGCTGGTCCCTGGCATCCGAGAAGGTGTTGGAATTCATGGCGTCGAAGCCGAGGCCGAAGCGGGAGGCCGCCTGCTTCAGCCGGTTCGGGTCGGCCTTGTCCCAGGGGATGTGCAGCGAGACGGTGGGGGTCGCCCGCGTCAATTGCTGGATGACGGCGCAGTCCTCGATCTTGTCGAAGATGTCGCGCGGTTCGCCGGCACCGGGGAAGCGGGCAAAGCGAGTACCGCCGGTGCCGACGCCCCAGGACGGGATGGCGACCGCGAATTTCTCGACCTTGTCGCGGATGGCGTCGATGGCGACGCCGCGCCGGTCGAGCCGCTCACCGAGCGAGGCGTAATCACGCTCGAGATCGGCCTTGCGCGCCGCGTTGTCCTTCTCGACGACATCGGCGGAGATGATGGTTTCGGACACTGCAATTCCTCCCGGTACTCGTTCGGCTGGCGCCGCCCCTCATCCGCCCCTCGGGCACCTTCTCCCCGTAGAACGGGGGAAGGTAGGCTTATCGCGTAAAGCTCTGGGCGTTGCCCGCGTCGACATTGATGATGTTGCCGGTCGACTTGGCCGACATGTCCGAGGCGAAGAAATAGATCGCTTCGGCGATGTCCTCGGGGAACACCGAGCGCTTCAGCATGGAACGCGAACGGTAGTGCTCCTCGAGGTCGTCGGTCGACATCTTGTAGGCGGCGGCGCGCTGTTCCTTCCATTCGCCGGTCCAGATCTTCGAACCGCGCAGCACCGCATCCGGATTGACGACATTGACCCGGATCTGCGCTTCCGCGCCCTCCAGCGCCAGGCACCGCGCCAGATGGATCTCGGCGGCCTTGGCCGTGCAATAAGCGGCGGCGTTGGGCGATGCGGCAAGGCCGTTCTTGGAGGCGACGAAGACGATGTTGCCGCCGATCTTCTGGGCGCGGAACAGCCGGAAGGCTTCGCGCGACACCAGGAAATAGCCGGTCGACAAAATGTCCATGTTCTTGTTCCACAGCGCCAGCGTCGTTTCCTCGATCGGCGCCGCGGAGGCCAGGCCGGCATTGGAGACCAGAATGTCAATGCCACCAAACTCGACCGAAGTCTCGGCAAAGCCCGAGATGACCTGGTCCTCCGAGGTGACGTTGATCAGCACCGGCCGGACGAAATCCTTGCCGTAGGCCTTGGCAAGCTCGTCATTGGCGCTGGCAAGCGCGGTCTCGTCGATGTCGGCCAGTACAACGCAGGCGCCTTCGCGCAGAAGCCTGTTGGCGGTGGCGCGGCCGATACCGCCGGCGCCACCGGTGACCAGTGCGATCTGGCCGGCCAGTGCCTTCGGCCTCGGCAGCCGCTGCAGCTTTGCTTCCTCGAGCAGCCAGTATTCGATGTCGAAGGCCTCCTGATCGGGCAGGCCGACATAGGAAGACACCGTCGAGGCGCCGCGCATGACGTTGATGGCGTTGACATAGAACTCGCCCGATATGCGCGCCGTCGCCTTGTCGCCGGCAAAGGTGAACATGCCGACGCCGGGCATCAGGTAGACCACCGCATTGGGATCGCGCACCGGTGGCGAATCCGCATGCTTGCACTTGTCATAATAGGCCTGGTAGCCGAGGCGATAGGCGGCCACATCATCGGCAAGACGCGCGATGACGGCATCGACATCGGGATTGGCCGGATCGAATTCGATGACCAGCGGCCGGATCTTGGTGCGCAGGAAATGGTCCGGGCAGGAGGTGCCGAGTGCAGCCAGCGGCCGCAGATCCCTGGAATTGACGAATTCAAGCACGGCAGGCGAATCATCGAAATGGCCGAGTTTGTGGCTCTTTTCCGAGATCAAACCGCGGATCCTCGGCATCAGCTTCGCGGCGACAGTGCGACGCGCCGTGGCATCGAGCGATTTGACGACTTCGCCGCCGAAGATCGCGACTCCTTCGGACCGGCGCTCGAACCACGCAATCGCCTGGTTGATCACCGAGATCGTCGTCTCGTAGCACTCCTTCGGCGTGTCGCCCCAGGTGAACAGGCCATGGCTTGCCAGCACGACACCCTTGGCCCCGGGGTTTTCGAGGCAAAACTTCTCCAGCCACAGGCCAAGCTCGAAGCCAGGCCGCTTCCACGGCAGCCAGCCGATGGCGTCGCCGAAAATCTCCCTGGTCAGCGCCTGCGAATCCTTGGCAGCGGCAATGGCGATGATGGCGTCGGGATGCATATGATCGACGCAAGGTTTTGGCACGAAAGCGTGCAGCGGCGTGTCGATCGAGGCCGCGCGCGGATTGAGGTTGAAGGTGCAGTGCGGCAGATAGCCGACCATCTCGTCCTCATGGTCGAGGCCGCGATAGAGGCCCTTCAGCGCCCTGAGCTTGTCCATGTAGAGCGTGGCGAAGCCGTCAAGCTTGATCGAGGCGCTGTCGCCGCCTGAGCCCTTGACCCAGAGCACTTCCACGCTCTCGCCGGTCAGAGGATCCTTCTGCCATATCTTGGACGAGGTGTTGCCGCCGCCATAATTGGTGACGCGCTTGTCTGAACCGAGCACGTTGGAGCGATAGACGAGAAGCTCCGGATCGCTCATCCCCAGGGCTTTCGCATCATCCCACAGATTGGCGAGGCGCGTGCCGGAGCGCTTGTCGAGCATTAGAATATCCTCCCGTGAGACACGCAACGATGCGGTCGATTGCCACCGCATGGCGGGTCAGCTTTGGCCGAATGTCCACGGAAGCATCGACATTGTCAATCACAAACGATCAATATCGATCATATTGCACTGCACAATGAAATTATGTGATCGGAAATGATTGACACTGCGCGTTTTGGGTGCCTAGATGATCAGGCAGGGAGGAACCATGCACGAGAAAGAGCGCCACAGGATCATTCTGTCCGCCGTCCAGGAAAAGCCTGTGGTGACAGTGCAGGAGATGGTCGACCTGACGGACTCCTCCGAGGCCACGATCCGGCGCGACATCGCCGCACTCCACGTCCAGAAGCGCCTGCGCCGCGTGCGTGGCGGCGCCGAGGCGATTTCGCCGCCGCAGTTCATCGGCCTTGCCGGCCGGCCCTTTTCCGTCAACGAAACGCTCAATGCCGCACAGAAGCGGGCGATCGCACGCGAAGCCGTCGAACTCTGCAAGGACGGCGAGCCGATCATCATCAATGGCGGCACAACCACCTTCCAGATGGTGCATTTCCTGACCGGCCGCCGCATGCCGATCTTCACCAACTCCTTCCCGATCGCCGAGCATCTGCTCAAGCACTCGAAGAACACAGTGATGCTGTCGGGCGGCACCATCTACCGCGAGCAGAACATCATCCTGTCGCCCTTCGACAATGACGTGACGCGCAATTTCTATGCGCGCCGCATGTTCATGGGCGCGCAGGGTCTGGGGCCGCTCGGCTTGATGGAGGGCGACCCCCTCCTGATCCAGGCGGAGCAGAAGCTGATCGACCAGGCCGACGAACTGGTGGTGCTGGTCGATTCCTCGAAATTCCGCAAGCGCTCGAGCCTGATCCTGTGCGGCCTGTCGCGCATCGCCACCGTCATCACCGACGACGGTATCGAGGACCGCGAGGCCAAGATGCTGGAGACCGCGGGGGTGGCGCTGATCGTCGCCCGCAAGACGGCAAGCAATAAGGAAGAATCTTCACTGCAGGCCTGAGACAACCCGCAGCGACGATGGAATGCAAACGCTCAAGGGAGGAAATTCGATGAGCTTTCTGAAGAAATTGATGGTTACGGCGGCGTTTTCGGCCGCCATGTTCGTGAATGCCGCCTATGCCGAGAACGTCAAGATCGCGCTGGTGGTGAAGTCGCTCGGCAACGGCTTCTTCGACGCCGCCAACAAGGGCGCCGAAGAGGCGGCCAAGGAACTGGGCGATGTCGACATCATCTATACCGGCCCGACCAAGGCGACCGCCGAAGCGCAGATCGAAGTGGTCAATTCGCTGATCGCCCAGAAGGTCAACGCCATCGCCATTTCGGCCAATGACGCCGATGCACTGGTGCCGGCGCTGAAGAAGGCGATGGATCGCGGCATCACCGTGATCTCGTGGGATTCGGGCGTGGCGCCCGAAGGCCGCCAGCTTCACCTCAACCCGTCCGACACCGGCCTGATCGGCGAGACCATCATCAAGCTCGCCGCCGACTATCTGCCGGAAGGCGGCGATGTCGCCATCCTGTCGGCCTCGTCCACCGCGACCAACCAGAACGCCTGGATCGACGCGGCAAAGAAAATCCTGCCGGAGAAGTTCCCCAAGATCAATCTCGTCGCCACCGTCTATGGCGATGACGATTCGGCCAAGAGCACCGACGAGGCCAAGGGCCTGTTGAAGTCCTACCCGAACCTCAAGGCGATCATCGCACCGACCACGGTCGGCGTCGTTGCCGCCGCCCAGGTGGTGACCGACGAGAACCTGATCGGCAAGGTCAATGTGACCGGACTGGCGCTGCCGTCGGAGTTCAAGAAGTTCATCGACAATGGCGCCAGCCAGGCGGTGGCGCTGTGGAACCCGATCGATCTCGGCTACTCGGCCGTCTACCTCGCCCATGACCTGGCGGTGAAGAAGGAAGAGGCCAAGCCGGGCGCGACACTGTCGATCGGCCGCGTCGGCAAGGTGACGCTCGACGACACCAACTCGGCTGCGATGGCTCCGCCCTTCCAGTTCGACAAGAGCAACATCGAGAAGTTCTCCAAGATCTATTGATCCTGGCGCTCTTTGAACTGGCGCGGCGGGACCAAAATCCCGCCGCGACTTTAAACGGACCTTGTTTCAGGGCTTGATACGATTATGGACACGACAGCCCAGCACGGCACGGTGAAGGAAAGGCCTCAGGCCTCCACCCCACGCCTGACGCTGTCCGGCATCTCCAAGAGCTTTCCCGGCGTGCGCGCGCTGCACGATGTCAGCCTGTCGCTCTATCCCGGCCAGGTGACCGCATTGATCGGCGAAAACGGCGCCGGCAAGTCGACGCTGGTCAAGATCATGACTGGCATCTACCAGCCTGACGCCGGCACGATCAGCATCGACGGGCAGGCCGTGACCTTGCCCAGCGCGCATGCCGCGTTCGGACACGGCATCACCGCCATCCACCAGGAAACCGTGCTGTTCGATGACCTTTCGGTCGCCGAAAACATCTTCCTCGGCCATGCGCCGCGCACACGCTTCAAGACCATCGACTGGCGCACCATGCGCAAGAACGCCAAGGAAGTGCTGGAGACAATGGGCGCCGGCCATATCGACGCCGACACGCGCCTGAAGGATCTCGGCATCGCCAACAAGCATCTCGTGGCAGTTGCGCGCGCCATGTCGATCGACGCCCGCATCGTCATCATGGACGAGCCGACGGCAGCGCTGTCGATGAAGGAGATCGAGGAGCTTTTCCTGCTGATCGAATTCCTCAAGAGCGAAGGCAAGGCGATCCTGTTCATCAGCCACAAGTTCGACGAGATCTACCGCATCGCCGACCGCTATACGGTGTTCCGCGATGGCGAGATGATCGGCGAAGGCCTGCTCAAGGATGCCAGCCAGGGCCAGATCGTGCGCATGATGGTCGGTCGCAACGTCGACCACATCTTTCCGCAGCGCAAGGCCACGATCGGCGCGCCTGTGCTCACTGTCTCTGGCCTGTCTCATCCGACCGAGTTCGACAACATCGGCTTCGAACTGCACAAGGGCGAGATCCTCGGCTTCTACGGGCTTGTCGGCGCGGGGCGCAGCGAGGTGATGCAGGCGATATCGGGCATCACCCGTATAGCCAAGGGCACGATCGCGCTGGAGGGCAAACCGATCGCGCCGAAATCGGCGGCGGATTCGATCGAAGCCGGCATCGTCTATGTGCCGGAGGAGCGCGGCAAGCAAGGCGTGGTGATCGGCCTGCCGATCTTCCAGAATGTCTCGCTGCCCTCGCTCACGCGCACATCCAAATCGGGCATATTGCGGCTGGCGGAAGAGTTCGCGCTGGCTCGCGCCTTCACCGAGCGGCTCGACCTGCGCGCGTCCTCGCTCAGCCAGGATGTCGGCACGCTGTCGGGCGGCAATCAGCAGAAGATCGTCATCGCCAAATGGTTGGCGACCGCGCCCAAGGTGATCATCCTCGACGAGCCGACCAAGGGCATCGACATCGGCTCCAAGGCCGCCGTGCACGGCTTCATGGCCGAGCTTGTCGCGCAAGGCTTGTCGGTGATCATGGTGTCGTCGGAGCTGCCCGAGATCCTCGGCATGTCCGACCGCGTCGTTGTCATGCGCGAGGGCCGCATCGCATCGGTCTATGACAACAAGGAACTCGACGCCGAAACGCTGGTCAGGACGGCAGCGGGGATCGCGGCATGAA
This sequence comes from Mesorhizobium sanjuanii, assembly GCF_002529485.1. Taxonomy (NCBI): domain Bacteria; kingdom Pseudomonadati; phylum Pseudomonadota; class Alphaproteobacteria; order Hyphomicrobiales; family Phyllobacteriaceae; genus Mesorhizobium; species Mesorhizobium sanjuanii. Next base: position 61,203 of record NZ_NWQG01000045.1, on the reverse strand, counting down.
GAATATCCTTAGATATCGCGAGATCTGGCTGCTGGCGGCAATCGCCGTGCTGATCGGGCTGATCTCGATGCGCTTCCCGGGTTTTGCCGATCCGGCCAATCTGCGCCAGGTATTCAACGATACCTCGATCCTGATGATCCTGGCACTGGGACAGATGGTGGTGATCCTGACCCGCTCCATCGACCTGTCGATGGCGTCGAACCTCTGCTTCACCGGCATGGTGGTGGCAATGCTGAACGCCGCATATCCGGCAATCCCGATCCCGCTGCTGATCGTCGTGGCACTGTTCGTCGGGCTGGTGCTCGGCGCCATCAACGGGCTGCTGGTATGGCGGCTGAACATCCCCTCGATCGTGGTGACGCTGGGCACGCTCACCATCTATCGCGGCGCCACTTTCGTCATCTCCGGCGGCGCCTGGGTCAATGCCGACCAGATGAGCCCTGACTTCATCGGTTTTCAGCGCGCCGCCTTCCTTGGCATTCCGGTCCTGTCATGGATCGCCCTGCTGGTCATCACGCTGTTCTTCCTGTTGATGACGCGCACGGCGCTCGGCCGCTCGATCTACGCCATCGGCGTCAACCCGACGGCGTCGGTCTATGCCGGTATCGATGTCGGCCGCACCAAGTTCGTCGTCTTCTGCATCTCCGGCATGATCGGCGGGCTCGCCGGCTATCTCTGGATCTCGCGCTATGTGATCGCTTCTGTCGAGGTCGCCAACGGCTATGAACTCAACATCATCGCCGCCTGTGTCATCGGCGGCATCTCGATCGCCGGCGGCATCGGCTCCGTCGGCGGCGCGGTGCTCGGCGCGCTGTTCCTCGGCATCATCTCCAATGCGCTGCCGGTCATCAACATCTCGCCCTTCTGGCAGATGGCGATCTCGGGCAGTGCCATCATCCTGGCGGTGGTGCTCAATGCGCGCGGCGAACGCCGGCAGGGCCGCATCATCCTGAAGAAGGCGGAAGCGGCATGACCGACACCCCTGCCCCGCGCCACATACCAGACCGGCTGGACAAGCCGCTTTCATCGGCGATCTTCTCGTGGGAGGCGCTGCTGGTCGTGGTCGCGATCGCGATCTTCGCCATCAACAGCTTCGCCTCGCCCTATTTCCTCGACCCGTGGTCGCTGTCGGACCTGACCTTCAACTTCACGGAAAAAGCGCTGATCGCATTCGCCATGGCGCTGCTGATCATTTCCGGCGAGATAGACCTGTCGGTCGCCGCCATCATTGCGCTCGCCTCGACCATGATGGGCATGGCGGTGCAGGCCGGCGCCGGCACTCCGGCGCTGGTGGCGATCGGCATTCTCGTCGGGCTCGGCTGCGGCGCCTTCAACGGCCTGCTGGTGACACGGCTGGGACTGCCATCGATCGTCGTCACCATCGGCACGATGAGCCTGTTTCGCGGTATCGCTTTCATCATTCTCGGCGACCAGGCCTACAAGGGCTATCCGCCAAGCTTTGCCTTTTTCGGCCAGGGTTATGTCTGGTCGGTGGTGTCGTTCGAACTGGTGCTGTTCCTTGTCGCGGCAATCATCTACTGGTTCGTGCTGCACCGGACGAGCTTCGGCCGTCGCGTCTTTGCTATCGGCAACAACCCTATCGCGGCGCAATTCTCGGGCGTGCGCGTCGACCGCATCAAGTTCATCCTGTTTTGCCTGACCGGGCTGATGTCGGGCATCGCCTCGGTGCTGATCACCTCGCGGCTTGGCTCGACGCGGCCTTCGATCGCGCAAGGCTACGAGCTGGAAGCCATCACCATGGTGGTGCTCGGCGGCGTCAGCATTCTGGGCGGCGCCGGCAGCATACTGGGTGTCGTGCTTGCCGCCTTCATCATGGGGCTGGTCACTTTTGGCCTGGGGCTGCTCAACGTGCCCGGCATCGTCATGTCGATCTTCATCGGCCTGCTGCTGATCATCGTCATCGCGTTGCCGATCCTCTGGCGGCGGCTGCGTGGTAACAGCTGATGCCTGAGAAATACGCTTTCAAGATGAAGCTCAATCCCGGCATGAAGGCCGAATACAAGAAGCGCCACGACGATATCTGGCCGTCGCTGGTCGAACTGCTCAAACAGGCCGGCATTTCCGATTATTCGATCCATCTCGACGAAGAGACCGGCATTCTCTTCGGCGTGCTGTGGCGCAGCGACAGCCATGGCATGGACGATTTGCCGAAACATCCGGTGATGCAGCGCTGGTGGGCGCACATGGCCGATGTCATGAAAACCGGGGCCGACAACGAGCCGGTGGCGGTGCCGCTGGAAACCATGTTCCATATGGGATGACTGCTCTTCGCCACATCGCCGTCATCGATATCGGCAAGACCAACGCCAAGGTGGCGCTGGTCGATCTCGCCACATCAAGCGAGGTGGCGCTGCGCCGTGTGGCCAATGCTGCTTCCGCTGACGGTCCCTACCCGCATCATGATGTCGAGGCCCTGTGGGCTTTCATCCTCGACAGCCTCGCCGCGATCCATCGCGAGCAGCACATCGACGCCATATCGATCACCACCCATGGCGCAACGGCGGTGCTGGTCGACGCCAAAGGGAGCCTGGCGCTGCCGGTGTTCGACTATGAATTCGCCGGGCCGGACACGCTCGCCCAAGATTATGACGCGATCCGTCCGCCCTTTGCCGAGACGGGCACGCCGCGCCTGCCGGCCGGCCTCAACATCGGCGCGCAGCTCTTCTGGCAGCAGAAGTTGTTCCCGGCCGAATTCGCCCGAGCCGCGATCCTGATGTACCCGCAATACTGGGCCTTGCGGCTGACCGGCGTCGCTGCCAACGAGGTGACCTCGCTCGGCTGCCACACCGATCTTTGGAACCCTTGGCAAGCCGATTTTTCGTCACTGGTCGACAAGATGGACTGGCGCCGTCAGATGGCGCCGGTGAGGCCGGCGAGAGACCGCCTCGGCCCGATCCTTCCCGCTCTCGCCAGACAAACCGGTCTCGACCCGCAAACGCCGGTGTTTTGTGGCCTGCACGATTCCAACGCCTCGCTGCTGCCGCATCTCATCGCCGACCTACCGCCCTTCTCGGTCGTCTCGACAGGAACCTGGGTGGTGTCGATGGCGGTCGGCGGTGCCAAGGTCGTGCTCGATGCGGCGCGCGACACATTGGTCAATGTCAATGCGCTCGGCGATCCCGTGCCTTCGGCGCGCTTCATGGGCGGGCGCGAGTTCTCCCTGCTGACCGACGGCAAGCCGCAGGACTGGAGCGACGCCGATGTCGCCGCCGTGCTGGCACGCAAGACGTTGCTGCTGCCGTCTACCCAGCAAGGCTCGGGGCCTTATCCACGCCACGCCGCCCAATGGCTCGGAGCCGAAGACATGACCAGCGGTCAGCGCTTCGTCGCCATCTCGTTCTATCTGGCGCTGACGACGGCGACCTGCCTCGACCTCGTCGGCGCCGCCGGCCCGACAATTGTCGAGGGGCCTTTCGCCCGCAACCGGCTTTTCACCCGAATGCTGGCGGCCGCGACGGCACGCGCCGTCATTGCGTCCGAAGCCGCAACCGGCACCAGCATCGGCGCCGCCTTGCTGGCATCGGATCACGGCGCGGTCGGGAGCAAGGGCGAAAGGACCCAACCGCCTGAAGACGCAGCCTGGGTGGATTATGTTCGCTCCTGGCGGGCGGCGGTCGAGGAGCGTTGATTACAGGATTCGCTTGCCGAATGCCGACATGACGAAGCTGACGGTGTCTTTGGCGATCCGCGGATCAAGATCGGCCGTCAGTCCGGAAACATCCATCGACAGCAGCCTCCCGGACAATGCGATCGCCTCCATCGCCTGATGGGTTTCGCGCACGGTGAGGCCGCCGGACCCTGCCGCCCAGCCGGCGAATTCGGTCACATCAGGCGAATAGCTGACATGAAAGCCTTGCGTGCCAGAGGTGGCGATGCGGATCGCCTCATGCATCAAGTCGCGCATGCCCATGGCGTCGATATCGGTCATGGTGAAGGCCGAGACGCGCGAATCCTTCAGCACCCGCACTTCCGCCGGATCGGCATGGCGCAGGCCGACGATGACGACATTCTCCGGCGAAAGCTGCGGCTGAAAGGCGCCGGGCTTGTGGTCGAGTCCAAGAGCACGCGCCAGCACCGAGCGTTCCGGCAGTTCGATGCTGTCCTCGTCCTCGGGCATCAGGGCCGCGATGGAATCGATCCAGATCAGACCAAACGAGTGGGTTGCCCGCGCGGTCGCCGCCAGCGCCTTGTGGGCAATGCGGCGATCGCCGCCGGTGGTCAGCCGGATCAGCCCGGACGGCGGCCTCTCGACATCGGCCAGTTCGACGACGTCGAAATTCATCGCCTCCAGCCGGGCGCCGGTCGCTTCCCGGGCGAGGATGCCCGCTGCCGCCGGCTCTGCCGATATCGACACCATCTTGCGGCCGGAAAAATCCTCGACATCGTGCATCGGCGCCTTCTCGACATATTCCGAGGTCATCGCCAGCAGCATGGCGCCATAGCTCATGCGAAAAGCCACGCGGTCGCCAACGGCGAGCGGCGGATCGGCGTCATGCACGTCAAGCAGCAGATGGTCGCTGGAGGCGCCAAGCACGCGCACGCCCTTGGCGATCGGCATCAGTCCCTCGACCAGCACATCCTCGCGGCCGATATTGGCGATGGCGCGCAGCCTGTCGCCCTCGTCGGGAAACACCGGCTGGTTGCCGAAGGCGTCGTAGCCGGACTGGCCGATCGGGCGCGACGGCTTCAGCTTGACCTCGATGATGTCGCTGGTCAGCCGGCAGGCGTCGGGCTCGAGTTCGTCCCAAGGTGTGTCGCGAAAGGTTTCGACGCCGCCCTGCAGGATCGCCTCGCCGACACGCAGATTGTTGATGCCGGCGGGCAGCCGCCCTTCGAGCAGCAGCGGCAGCGACGAGGAGGCGCCGCCCGAGATCCAGTCCAGGCTTCTTCCCGAGAGCCGCTCGGTCTTGTAGGCATGGGCGACGAGCTGGCCGAGATTTTCCTCCGTCGGCATGATGGCGCCGAAGCAGCCGAGATTGGTGCCGATGCCGGCGATGCGCACGCCGCTCAGCGCCAGGATCTGCTCGACCGTCGGCACCAGATCGTTCGGCCAGATGCCTTCCCTGAGGTCGCCGAGGTCGATCATCAGCATGATGTCATGGACCCGGCCCATGCGCTCGGCGATGCGCGATATCTCGCGGATGGTGGCGAGCTCGGATTGCAGGCTGATGTCAACGGTGCGCACCACCTCCTCGACACGCGCCATCGGCGGGCTGCGCAGCAGCATGATCGGCGCGTTGATGCCGCTGTCGCGCAGCCTTCGGATGTTTTCGAAGCGCGATTCGGCGATGCCGGCGACGCCGCCGCGCAGCATGGCGCGCGCCACTTGCGGCATGCCGCAGGTGCCCTTGGTGACGCCGAAGACCTTGATGCCCGACAGCGCGCAGCGCCCGACGATCGTGCGCGCGTTGCGCTCGATGCGGCCAAGGTCGATGGCGACTTGCGGTCCCGACATTGCCTAGTTCCTGTACAGCAGCCCTTGCGGATCGATCTCCGGCTTGCGGCCGGCGACCATATCGGCCAGGAACTTTCCCGAACCGCAGGCCATGGTCCAGCCGACATGGCCGTGGCCGGTGTCGAGATAGAGGTTCCTGTAGCGCGCCTGGCCGATGACCGGCACGGAGTTCGGCATCATCGGCCGCAGACCCGCCCAGAGCACGGCCTTCTTCTCGTCGAAGGCGCCGGGGAACAGATCATTGCCGGTCCTGAACATGGCGGCGAAATCGCCCGGTCTGTGCGTGCGGTCGAAGCCGGTGAATTCGGCGGTGGAAGCGAGTCTCAGACGATTGCCGAGCCTGGAATAGGCGATCAACTGGTCCTCGTCGGCGCCGCCCATGGTCGGTCCCTTGCTTTCGTCGTCCAGCGGGACGGTCGCGGTGTAGCCCTTCACGGGATAGATCGGCAGGTCGATGCCGTAGCGGCGGCCGAGCAGGCCACTTTCCGGCCCCATCGAGATCACCACGGCATCGCAGGCGACAGGGCCAGCAGACGTCATCACCGCGCGCACGCGGTCGCCCTCGATGTCGAGACCTTCGACCGTCGTGCCGTAGAGAAACTTCACGCCGAGTTTTTCGGCGGCATGAGCAGCGAGGTTTTGGGTGAACTGGCTGGAATCGCCGGTTTGGTCGATTGGCGAATAGACCCCGCCGGCAATCTTCTCCCTGACCCCGGCAAGGCCTGGTTCGAGCTCGACCAGCCGGTCGCGGCCGACGATCTCGATCGGCAGGCCGTGCTCGGCGAGATAGCGATAATTGTCGGTGCCGGTATCGAGACTCCGCTGCGAGCGGAAGAAATAGAGAATGCCCTTCTTGCGCTCGTCGTAGTGGATACCGGTATCCGCGGAGATGGCGTTGATGCAATCGCGGGAATACAGCGCCAGGCGCAGCTTGACCTGGCTGTTTGCGCGCAGCCGCGCCTGCGTGCACTGCCTGAGGAAGCGCAGGCTCCAGGCGAGAAAATAAGGATCGAAGCGCAGCCGCACCTTAATGCCGAGATCGTGGTTGTAGAGCGCGCGCAGGAACGTCTTTAGCGCGGCGGGCGAAGCCCAGGCGGTGGCATCGCCCGGCGATACCAGCCCGGCATTCGACTGGCTGGTGCCGCGCGCCGCAGCCGGATGGCGCTCGATGACGGTGACGTCGTGGCCGTCGCTGGCCAGATAATAGGCGGCCGCCGTGCCGACCACGCCGGCCCCCAGCACCAGGATCTTCATGCCATCCCCCAAGGCTCGACGCGGTGCAGCGCCTTCACGCACCGCCGCGAAGTTCATTGATAGCGCGTCCGCGGCAAGCTTTCGAGCCCACCGCCGAAGAACTGGCGGATCAGACCCGCGCCGAATTCTTGCCGGTCAGGATGCGTTCCCAGGCGAGCGCATCGGCGACGATCAGGTCGAGATCGTCGCGCTGCGGAGTCCAGCCGAGTTCATGGCGCGCCAACTCCGAATTGGCGACCACCGCCGCCGCGTCGCCCGGGCGGCGCTCGCCCATCCGCACATCGAAATCACGGCCAAAGACGCGGCGCACGCTGTCGATGACTTCAAGCACCGAATAGCCGTGGCTGTAGCCGCAATTGGCGACAAGGCTGGTGCCGCCGGCACGCAGCCGCTCGAGCGCCAGCCGATGCGCCGCCGCCAGGTCGCTGACATGGATATAGTCGCGCATACAGGTGCCGTCCGGCGTCGGATAGTCGGTGCCGAACACTTGCATGAAAGGGCGCTTGCCGAGTGCCGTCTCACAGGCGACCTTGATCAGGTGCGTGGCGCCCGGCGTCGACTGGCCGGTGCGGCCCTTGGGATCGGCGCCTGCGACATTGAAGTAGCGCAACGCTGTATAGCGCAACCCATAGGCGATCGCCGCGTCGCGCAGCATCCATTCGCTCATCAGCTTGGACAAGCCGTAAGGTGATTCCGGCGCCAGGCGACCATCCTCGCGCACGGGCTCCAGTCCGGCGCCGCCATAGACGGCGGCGGTCGAGGAAAAGATGAAATTGGGCACGCCTTCGCGCACCGCGGTCTCGATCAGCGTGCGCGTCTTGCAGGTGTTGTTCTCGTAATAGCCAAGCGGGTCGGCGACCGATTCGGGAACCACGATCGAACCGGCAAAATGGATGATCGCGTCGACGTGGTTGTCGCGGATGATGGAGCCGACCAATTCCTTGTCGGCGACATCGCCGACGACCAGCTTCGCCTCGGGCGCCACCGCCCATTCGAAACCGGTCGAAAGCCGGTCGAGAACGACGACGCTTTCGCCCGCATCCAGCAATTCCCAGACCATGTGGCTGCCGATATAGCCGGCACCGCCTGTCACCAAAACCGTCATCCGTATCCTCACACCATCTGATTTATCGGAAACTGTCTCAACAAGCGCCTTACTGGAAAGCCTGCGGCATGGCCATTAAAACCCTGCATGTTAAGTCGGTAACAGTTGCTCCGGCCCGCGGCATGATACCGAAACAAAATTGATCCACATCAAGGGAATAGGCCACGATCCATGGTCGTTAGGAACAGGCTTGGGGCGTGGCATTTTGACCAAAAAGGTCCGGTGGACGCCGAATGAGGCAGTGACTATGATCCCGCGCAAAAATTGGGAAGCCGACATGAACTACCAGCGGTTCTTCGAGGAAGCGATCGACCAGCTCCATGCGGAGCGGCGCTATCGCGTCTTCGCCGACCTCGAGCGCATCGTGGGGAAATTCCCCCGCGCCATCTGGCGCGCCAACGGCCGCGCCCAGGAAATCACGGTCTGGTGCTCCAACGACTATCTCGGCATGGGCCAGCATCCCGATGTCATCGCCGCGTTCCAGAACGCGGCCGGCAAGATGGGTTCGGGCGCCGGCGGCACCCGCAACATTTCCGGAACCAGCAACCCGCTGGTCGCGCTCGAACTGGAACTTGCCGACCTGCACGACAAGGAAGCCGCATTGGTGTTCACCTCCGGCTTCGTCTCCAACGAAGCATCGATCTCGACCATCGCAAAGCTCCTGCCCAATTGCCTGGTGCTTTCGGACGAGCTGAACCACGCCTCGATGATCGAGGGTGTGCGGCGCTCGGGCGCGGAAAAGAAGATTTTCCGCCACAACGATGTCGCGCATCTCGAAAGCCTGCTGCAGGCCGCCGGCCGCGAACGGGCCAAGCTGATCGTCTTCGAAAGCGTCTATTCGATGGACGGCGATATCGCGCCGATCAAGCAGATCGTCGATCTCGCCGAACGCTACAATGCCATGACCTATATCGACGAGGTCCACGCCGTCGGCATGTACGGCCCGCGCGGCGGCGGCATCACCGAGCGCGAAGGCCTGGCCGACCGCATCGACATCATCGAAGGGACACTCGCCAAAGCGTTCGGCACGCTCGGCGGCTATATCACCGGCCCAAGTGCTGTGATCGATGCCGTGCGCTCCTATGCGCCGGGTTTCATCTTTACCACGGCGTTGCCGCCGGCTGTCGCCGCCGCCGCCACCACCTCGATCCGGCACCTGAAGCGCTCGCAGGCCGAGCGTGACGCTCAGCAGCGTCAAGCGTCCCGGACCAAGGAGATTCTTGCCGCCGCAGGCCTGCCTGTGATGGAATCACCCACCCACATCGTGCCTGTGCTGGTCGGCGATCCCGAACTCTGCAAGATGGCCAGCGACCGCCTACTTGGTGTCCACGGCATCTACATCCAGCCGATCAACTACCCGACCGTGCCGCGCGGCACCGAGCGGCTGCGCATCACGCCGACGCCGTTCCATTCCGACGCGCTGATCGCGGAACTGCAGGATGCCTTGGTCGAGACCTGGGACGCGCTCGGCATTCCCTATGCTTCGGCCGGCCGGCCGGCCGTTGCCAAGAGCGATCGGATTATTCCGCTGCTGGTGCCCAAATCAGGCGGATAAAGTCAGGCGGCTGAAGCCGCCGCCTTGCTCAAACAGTCTTCATCCATTTCGCCAGCCGGTGCGCCGCTTCCTCGATCTGATCGAGGCGGCGGTGGAAGCACAGCCTGAGGAAGGCTTCGCCACCGGGGCCGAAGGCGGTGCCGGGCGCCAGGCCGACATTGGCCTTGTCGACAATGTCGAAAGCGGCAGTGCGTGAATCGGTGATGCCGTCGACAGTGAAGAACAGATAGAACGCGCCCTGTGGCACGGTGAACCGGGCTTTGCCGGTTGCACCAAGGATGTCGCACACCAGATCGCGCGCTGCCCGCGCCCGCTCCACCTGTTCGGCAATGAAGGCGTCGCCCTCATCGAGCGCGGCAACCGCGCCGCGCTGCATGAACTGGGCGACGCCCGAGGTCGAATACTGGATCAGGTTCTCGAACACTTGTTGCAACGCGGGATGCGTCTTGATCCAGCCGATGCGCCAGCCAGTCATCGCCCAGTTCTTGGAGAAGCTGTTGACGAACAGGATGCGGTCTTCCCCCGTCGCGATGTCGAGGAAGGACGGGGCACGACCGTGACCATAGTGGAACAGCGAATAGATCTCGTCGGCGATGATCCAAAGGTTCCTGGCGCGGGCGAGATCGAGGATCGCCCGCAAGGTCTCATGATCGGCGGTCCAGCCGGTTGGGTTCGACGGCGTGTTGATGAACAGCGCCTTTGTGCGCGGCGTGATCGCCGCCGCGATTTTCTCGACGTCGCAGAACCAGCCATTGCCGGAATGGTCGAGCGTAGCCGCGACGGGAACGGCGCCCGATATTGCCGCTGCAGCGGCGAAGTTCGGCCAGGCCGGCGACAGATAGACAACCTCATCGCCGGCGCTGGCGAGCGCGTCGAGCGCCAATTGGATGGCATGCATCCCGGACCCGGTGACGATGAATTCCTCTTCCGGGAAAGTCTTGCCGAAATGCCTGGCATAATAGCGGGCAAGCGCCTGCCTGAGATCCGGGATGCCCTTTTGCCAGGTGTAGAATGTCTCGCCTCCGGCCAGCGCCTTCGAGGCGGCGTCGGTAATGAATGCGGGCGTCGGCAGGTCACCCTCGCCGGCCCAGAGCGGGATCATCCCCTCGCGCAGACGGCCGTAGTTGATGACGGCGACAATGCCGCTTTCGGGCGCGGCGCGGGCTTCGGCGCGCAGGGTCTCGATCAAGGTCATGGGTGGATCCGGTTTCGTCTTCTGGACTGCTAGCGCATCGGCCCGAAAATCGGAACCGATTTTCGGAAAGCACGATGCGTAGATTCGAGTGTCAGAGCGTACTTTGTGCGTCCAAATGGACGCACGTCGCTCTAATGCGTTTTGCGGCAGCCGAAAACAGAAAACCCCGGCCGCAGGCGGCCAGGTTTTTGGTCCAGAAATCCGCCCGGCGCTATTTCCTGGCGAGCAGATCGCGAATTTCGGTGAGCAGGGCGACATCGGCCGGCGGTGCGGCCGGGGTAGCTGGCTTCTCCTTCTCCAGCCGCCTGCGCAGATTGTTCACCGCCTTGACCATCAGGAAGATGATGAAGGCGAGGATGATAAAGTTCAGCACCACGGTGATGAAGCTTCCATAAGCGAAGACGGCGCCCTGCTTCTTGGCATCAGCCAGCGACGTCGCGTTGACAGCAGAGGAGAGGCCGAAGAAATAGTTGTTGAAGTCCAGACCGCCCAAAATGGCGCCGAGGATCGGCATGATGATGTCGTTGACCAGCGAATCGACGATCTTGCCGAAAGCAGCGCCGATGATGACGCCGACGGCCAAGTCCATCACATTGCCCCGGGAAATGAACTCCTGGAATTCCTTCAGCATTCGACCCTCCTTGCCATGATCGGCCGAACTGCCACCTTCACCCGATCCGACCGGCGCCGACCTGCGGGCACCATAACAAAAACCTGCGGTTGCAACATAGGCAAAAGACCGGTTTCCACCGGCCAGGTTTCGCTCGAAGCCGCAGATATCATGCACCGAAAGCGGTGATGGACTTGCCCCTCAAGCTGTGATTGCCTCTCGATAGGCCGGAGGAGAACCGGCAAGGGAGGATTCTCAAGCCGTGCAGGGCTGGTTCATCGTCATCATCGCGATCGCCTATGTGACGTTGCTCTTCGCCATCGCCAGCCTTGGCGACCGGCGCTCGACGATGTCCAGGCCCGACCGGGCCCGGCCCTTCATCTATGCGCTCAGCCTAGCGATCTACTGCACATCCTGGACGTTTTTCGGCTCGGTCGGCCTTTCCTCCGAACGCGGCCTCGAATTCCTCGGCATCTATACCGGTCCGGTGCTGGTCTTCGTGTTCGGCTTTCCGCTGCTGCAACGCATCGTCAGGCTGGCCAAGACCGAGAAGATCACCTCGATCGCCGATTTCCTCGGCGCCCGCTACGGCAAGAGCTTTGCGGTCGCCGCGATCGCCACGCTGATCGCGACGATCGGCGCGGTGCCTTATATCGCGCTGCAACTGAAGGCGATTTCCGGCTCGGTCAGCCTGATGGTCGAGCACTATACCGGCTCGCCGCCGTCCTTCGATCCTTTCGTCAGCGACATCTCGCTGGTCGTCGCCATGCTCCTGGCGCTGTTTGCTGTGCTCTTCGGCACCCGCCACGCCGACGCCACCGAGCATCAGGACGGTCTGGTGCTGGCGGTAGCGGTCGAAACCGTGGTCAAGCTTGCCGCCTTCCTGGCGATCGGCCTGATGGTGACCTTCCTGATCTTTGGCGGCCCCGGCGATATGATCGACAAGCTCGCGCAGAATGAACAGGTGCGTCATGCGATGAGCTACAACACCTCGCTCGCCACCTGGCTGGTGCTGACATGCCTCAGCGGCTTCGCCATCATCATGCTGCCGCGCCAGTTCTATGTCACCATCGTCGAGAACCGCAGCGAGGCCGAGCTGCGCACCGCGACATGGGTGTTTCCGCTTTATCTGGTGGCGATCAACCTGTTCGTGCTGCCGATCGCGCTGGCCGGCCTGTCGCTGGTCGGCAGCCGGACCAGCAGCGATCTCTACGTGTTGTCGCTGCCGCTGCTCAACGGCCACGATGTGCTGGCCATGGCGGCCTTCATCGGCGGCCTGTCGGCGGCGACCGCGATGGTGATCGTCGAAAGCGTGGCGCTGTCGATCATGATCTCCAACGACCTCGTCATCCCGCTGTTCGTGCGCCGCCTGCTCAGGACTACGACTTCCGAGAACGAGGACTGGTCGACGCTCATCCTCAACGTGCGGCGGGCGGCGATCTTCATCATGCTGTTCATCGCCTTTCTCTACTATCGCGAGAGCACCGACAGCGCGCGGCTCTCCTCCATCGGCCTGATGTCGTTTGCGGCGATCGCGCAGTTTGCGCCTGCCTTTATTGGCGGACTGATCTGGCGCCGCGCCAACGGCAGGGGCGCCGCACTCGGCATGGTCGCCGGCATCGTCGTCTGGAGCTACACGCTGCTGCTCCCCTCGCTTGCCGAGCCCGATACCGGCATCGTCGTCCATGGCCTGCTCGGTTTCGAAGCGTTGCGGCCGCAGGCGCTGTTCGGCACCGTCGCCGAGCCGCTGAACCACGGCGTCTTGTGGAGCCTGTCGATCAATACGCTGTTTTTCGTGCTCGGCTCGCTGTCGCGCGCGTCGGTGCCACTGGAACGCATCCAGGCGGCGATCTTCGTGCCGCGCGATGCCGGTCCGATGCCCAGCCTGCGCCGCTTCCGCACCACCGTCACCGTCAACGACCTCAAGGACACGATTGCACGCTATCTCGGCGTCGAACGCACCGAACGCTCCTTCCAGTCGTTCGAAACGAGCAGCGGCACCTCCCTGCACGGCAACGAGCAGGCGAGCATGGATGTCATCCGCTTCTCGGAGCAATTGTTGGCGAGCGCCGTCGGCTCGTCTTCGGCGCGGTTGATCCTGTCGCTGCTTTTGCGCCGCAACGACCGCGAATCCAAGGATGCCTTCCGCCTGCTCGACGACGCCACCGAAGCGCTGCAGCACAATCGCGACCTGTTGCAGATCGCGCTCGACCAGATGGAACAGGGCATCACCGTCTTCGACCGGGATTTCCGGCTGATCTGCTGGAACCGCCAGTACCGGGCGCTGTTCGACCTGCCCGACGAGATGGGCCAGGTCGGTGTCTCGCTCGACCGCATATTGCACCACCTCGCCCAACGGGGCGACATTCCGGCGGACCAGCGGGTGGCGATGCTCAACCGCCTGACCAGTTTCGTCAGTCCGTGGCAGATGGAGCTGAAGACCAGCGGCCGCATCCTCGAATTGCGTTCCAATCCGATGCCCGACGGCGGCATCGTCGCCACCTATGCCGACATTTCCGGACGCGTCGAGCAGGATCTGGCGCTCAAACGCGCCAATGAATCGCTCGAACAGCGTGTCAAGGACCGCACCGTCGAACTGACCCGCGTCAACGAGGAACTGGCACAGGCGCAGATGCTGGCCGAGGAGGCCAATCTCGGCAAGACGCGCTTTCTTGCAGCCGCCGGCCACGATATCCTGCAGCCGCTCAACGCCGCCAGACTCTATTGCTCTTCGCTGATCGAAAAGGCAGGGAAGGGCCGCGCCGGCAAGGCCGCGATCAACATCGAATCCTCGCTGGAGTCGGTCGAGACCATCCTCGGTGCGGTTCTCGACATTTCCCGCCTCGACGCCGGCGCGATGAAACCAGAGGATACCGCCTTCAGCCTGGATGGCTTGCTCAGACAGATCGGCAACGACTTCCGGCCGCTGGCGGCGGAGAAAAAGCTCGACCTGACGATCATGCCGTCGTCGCTCGGCGTGGTGACGGACCGCAATCTGTTGCGCCGCCTGATCCAGAACCTGGTGTCCAACGCCATCAAATATACGCGCCATGGCCGCATACTGGTCGGTGTCAGGCGGCGCGGCGAATTGGCCGAGATCCAGGTGATCGATACCGGCATCGGCATCGCAGGCGACAAATTGAACACGGTCTTCCATGAATTCACCCGGCTCGACGAAGGCATGCGCGAGGCCGAAGGCCTGGGTCTCGGCCTCTCGATCGTCGACCGCATCGCCCGCGTTCTGCGCCTCGAAATCCGGATCTACTCCAATCCGGGCAAGGGCACGCGCTTTTCCGTCATCCTGCCGGTCGCGGAGGTCGAGGCGCCGCGCCCCGCCGTCGAGGCCAAGGCGCCAATCCGGGGCGCGGCTTCCCTTGCCGGGCTCCATGTGTTCTGCATCGACAATGACGCCCGCATCCTCGATGGTATGCGGCTGCTGCTCGAAGGCTGGGGCTGCGACGTCGACCTTTTTTCCGGCTCGGAGGATTTCGAGGGATCGGGGCTGCGACGGCCCGACATCGTGCTTGCCGACTACCATCTCGACGGCAGGACCGGCCTCGATGTGGTCGCGAGACTGCGCGCGATCCATGGCGGGGACATGCCCGCTGTGCTGGTCACCGCCGACCGCTCCAGCGAGGTTCGCACCGCCGCCGCCAGGCTGGACGTGCCGGTGGTCAACAAGCCGCTGAAACCGGCGGTGCTGCGTTCGATGATGGCCAGGGTCAGGCCGCTGGCGCCAGCGGCAGAGTAAGAGTTAGCCGGTCAATCAGCCGCCTGCAGCGGGTCGCTGCCGATCTTGGAGAGCTGGATCACCGCCTGGGTGCGGCTGTCGACGCCAAGCTTCTGCAGGATCGCCGAGACATGCGCCTTGATCGTTGCTTCCGAGACGCCGAGTACGTAGGCGATCTGCTTGTTGAGCAGCCCTTCGGCCAGCATACCGAGCACGCGCGTCTGCTGCGGCGTCAGCGCCTGCAGGCGCTTGATCAGGTCGGAGATCTCGGGATCGCGCTCGACGCCGAGATCGATGCCGACGGGAGCCGCGATATCGCCGGCCAACACCGACTGCACGGCGCCGCGGATCTCCTCCATGCTGGCCGATTTGGAGATGAAGCCCGAGGCGCCGAGATCGAGCGCACGGCGGATCGTCACCGGGTCGTCATGCGCCGACACCACCACCAATGGCACCGCCGGATGGATACCGCGCAGCGAGATCAGGCCGGAAAGGCCGCTGGCACCCGGCATCGACAGGTCGAGCAGCACCAGATCGACGTCCTCATTGGCCACGACCAGCGCCTTGGCGCTTTCGAAATCGCCGGCCTCGTGAATGGCGGCGACATTGCCGATGCCGGCCAGCGCCTCCCGAAGGGCGCCGCGGAACAGCGGATGATCGTCGGCGATGACGAACGTGTAGCCCGACGGCAAATGTTCCTCCCCGAATCCCATCGATGATTTTGCGCTTTTTCGGGACCAGTCGAACAATTATGCGGTGATGTCAGCTGTTTTCAAGCGGCAAAGACCCCGTGCGGACTTTTCCCCGAACTAACTGCGTTCAGGTCTTTTGCGAATTGAGCTTGGCGCCGTCGTCGCCATTGTCCTTGTCCATATCCTTGACGATGCCCATGAAGCCGCGCAGGAAACGCTCCATATAGCTCATCGTCTTGTTGAAATCCTCCTCGCTGGGCGGCTGCGATTCGAGGCGGGCTGACAGCGAATTCTCGAGCTTGGCCACGCGCTCGTCCAGCGCCTTCACCGAGCCTTGCAGCCGGTCGATCTCGTCCTGGAAGGCGGCGCGTTCATCGGCGGCCACCTTGCAGACGAGCTGGCCGGTGCGTTCCTCGCAGATCGACATCGCGCCGGTCTGTGTGTCCATACGGACATAGCCATTGGCCGACTTTTCCAGCTTGTAGCGATCGGTTTCCTCGGAAAAGGCCGATGCCGCGACGAGCGAGACGAGAGCTGCCGGGATCAAGACGTGCTGCAGACGCATATTGTCCTCCATGGACCAATTGGCGCAAACCTATCACATGTTTGCGCCGGAAATGGGGAAGAAGCACACTTCCCCGCCTGATCTGTTCAGACTATAGCGCAACCATGTCTCAGATTATCTACAAGATAGTGCCGGAAGCGCTTTGGCGAGAGGCCGAAAGAAACGATAGCTTCCCCGGCGCGCCGATCGATCTCGCCGACGGCTTCATACATTTTTCCACCGCCGGGCAGGCCAGGGAAACGGCGGCAAAGCACTTTGCCGGCCAGACCGGGCTGCTGCTGATTGCCATCGACGCGTCTCGCCTGGGTGAAGCGCTGAGATACGAGGTCTCGCGCGGTGGCGCGCTGTTCCCGCATCTCTACAGTCCGCTCGACATCAAGGCCGTCGTCTGGGTGCGGCCGCTGCCGCTCGGCGCCGACGGTCTGCACGAGTTCCCGGCACTGGAGGGCGAATGAGCCTGTTCGACCGCGTCGGCCAGAAGCTGCTGTTCGGATTCGATCCGGAAGCCGCGCATGGGCTTTCGATAGCGGCGCTGAAATGCGGCCTGCCGGTTGGCGGCCGCCCTGTGCGCGACGCCAGGCTGAAGGTCAGCCTTTGCGGCATCGATTTTCCCAATCCGCTCGGCATGGCCGCCGGCTATGACAAGAATGCCGAGGTGCCGGACGCGCTCCTTGGCCTCGGTTTCGGCTTCGCCGAGGTCGGTACCGTCACGCCGCTGCCGCAGGTGGGCAATCCGAAGCCGCGCATTTTCCGGCTGACAGCGGACGAAGCGGTGATCAACCGGTTGGGCTTCAACAATGAGGGTCACGAGGCGGCCGAGCGGCGCCTTGCCGCCCGCAGGGGCCGCGCCGGCATCGTCGGCGTCAACATCGGCGCCAACAAGGACAGCGCCGACCGCGTCAGCGATTATGAGCGCGGCGTCACCAGGTTTGCGCCTTACGCCAGCTATCTGACCGTCAACATCTCCTCGCCGAACACACCTGGCCTGCGCAATATGCAAGCGCGCGAGCAGCTCGGCGAGCTTTTGTCCCGCATCATCGCGGCGCGCTCGGCAGCAGCAGTGCAGCCGCCCGTCTTCCTCAAGATCGCGCCGGATCTGGTCGAGGCCGAGCTGGAGGACATCGCCGCCGAGGTCACCGAGAAGCAGATAGACGGCGTCATCGTCTCCAACACCACCATTTCGAGACCGAGCCTGCGCAGCACCGGTGTTGCCGGCGAGACCGGCGGGCTCTCGGGGAAACCCTTGTTCGAACGCTCGACCATCGTGCTGGCAAAGATGCGCAAACTGCTCGGGCCGGACCGCACCATCATCGGCGTCGGCGGCGTCTCCACCACAGAGACGGCACTGGAAAAGATCCGCGCAGGCGCCGATCTCGTCCAGCTCTACACCGGCATGATCTATGCCGGGCCTGCGCTGCCGGGCCGCATTCTTTCGGGAATGATCCGTTTCGTGGAAAAAGAGCAGCTCAAATCCATCCGCGATCTACGCGACAACCGGCTCGACTTCTGGGCGTCGAAGCAACTCTAAAACTGCGTAAAGAAGCGTAGTGTCAATGGCGACTGAGGATCCGCTCGCAGACGGTGCCGCCGATGGCAGGCAACAATCCAAAAAGAAATAACTGAGGCGTTCCGCCGACTCCGAAAATTGCGGAAAGAATGAACGCAACGAGCAGTCCCAGCGCCGCACCCCAGACATATGGCAGGTAGCCTCGCACAAGCTTCCTCCTCCTGAACAAATTGGTGGATCAGGCTACCGGAAAACGTAACGAAATCGCCCCGAAGTGCAAGCGCATCCGATGACGCCGAGAAGATCGCCTAAAACGCGGTCCGCACCCGCAGCCGTAGAATGGCGAGCAGGCTGAAGCCTCGCACCAGCAGGAAGACATGCAGCGCCGCCCAGAGGCCGTGATTGCCGAAGGCCGGCGCCAGGATGAGCAGCGCGGCGCTGAAGACGAGGAAGGACAAGAGCATCATGTTGCGCATGTCGCGCGACCAGGTCGCGCCGATGAAGACGCCGTCCATCTGGAACGCCAGCACGCCACTCAGCGCGGTGAAGGCGGCCCAGGGCAGATAGATGTCGGCAACGGCGCGAACATCTTCAGAAGTCGTGATCAGCGCGACGAGATCGGCTCCACCCAGCAAAAGGATCAAGGTCGCGGCGCCTGCCAGTCCGAAGCCCCAGAACAGGGTCAGCTTGACGGCCTGGCGGAACGGCGTGGCCGCGCGCGCGCCGATGGCGCGGCCGGCGAGCTGCTCGGCGGCCGTGGCAAAGCCATCGAGGAAATAGCCCGCGATGAGGAAGAAATTCATCAGCACGGCGTTGGCGGCCAGCATCACCGTGCCAAATTGCGCGCCCTGGCGGGTGAACAGCGCGAAAGCGGCGAGCAGCGAGAACGAGCGGATCATGATGTCGCGGTTGAGCGACAGCATGCGCAGGAAGGCAGACATGTCGAGCAGACGATGACGCGGCAAAGCCGGGGCTGCGCGGAAGCGCCTGATGACGATCGCGAGACCAAGCAGCATGGCGACGAATTCGCCGGTGACGGTCGCCCAGGCGACGCCGGCAACGCCCCAGCCCAGCTCCAGGCCAAGCAGAATGCAGAGCGCGATGTTGATGCCGTTGAGCACCAGTTGCAGCATCAAGCCAAGCCCGCCCTCGCCGCGGCCCAGCACATAGCCGAGGATGGCGTAGTTGATCAGCGAGAAGGGCGCGGCGAGTAATCTGATCCTGATGTAGAGGCCCATCGCCTCGCTGACGCGCGGGTCGGCGGCCATGAACCATTGCCCGGCAATGGCAACCAATGGCGCGAGCACGGCAAACACGATGCCGGCGACGATCGCAATCAGCACCGCGCGCCAGAACACTGCCTGCTCTTCCAGTTCGTCGCCGCGCCCGAAAGCCTGGGCGACGAGGCCTGTGGTGCCGGAGCGCAGGAAATTGAAGGTGGTGAAGACGACATCGAAGATCAGCGCACCCGCCGCCAGGCCACCGAGAAGGGCGGCGTCACCGAACTGGCCGATCACCGCCGTGTCGACGATGCCGAGCAGCGGCGTCGTCAGATAGGCAAGCGTCATCGGCACCGCGATAGCGAGCACCGAGCGATTGGTGACGACGAAAGTCCTGACGGTGGCTTGGTTGGCACCTTTGTCCAAGGATTGCTGCCTTGCTGATTGCCGCTTGATCGAACAGCCGATGTGCCCCAGTTTCGCGATGCCGCGCAATCGTGAACGAACGGCGGCCAACCGAATTCCAGAGCTGGCGCAGGCCGCCTTACATCATGCCGCTGCAGATCGTCCATCACCCCGACTATGACGCCGGCTTCGCCGTCAACCACCGGTTCCCGATGGGCAAATATCCGCTGCTGATGGAAGCCCTGAGCGCGCGCGGACTGGCCGAGCCTGCCGCGCTCAACGTGCCGGACGCAGCGCCGGGGTCATGGCTGAAGCTTGCCCATGCCGCCCCCTATGTCGACCAAGTGCTGGCCTGCGAAGTGCCTGCAAAAATCGAGCGCGAGATCGGCTTTCCGGTCGGACCGCGCGTTTCGCTGAGGGCACAGCTCGCAACCGGCGGCACGGTGCTGGCGGCGCGGCTGGCATTGCTGAACGGCATCGCCTGCAACACCGCCGGCGGCAGTCATCACGCGCGGCGTGCGCAAGGCGCCGGCTTCTGCACCTTCAACGATGTCGCCGTCGCCTCGCTGGTACTGCTTGCCGAAGGTGCCGCCCAAAACATCCTGATCGTCGATCTCGACGTGCATCAAGGTGACGGCACGGCTGACATTCTGGGCGACGAGCCCGGCGCATTCACCTTTTCCATGCATGGCGAGCGCAACTATCCGGTGCGCAAGATCGCCTCCCACCTCGATGTCGCCCTGCCCGACGGCACCGGCGATGCGGCCTATCTCGAACGGCTGAATAGCCTTCTGCCGGAATTGTCCGCCAAGGCGCGCTGGGATATTGTCTTCTACAATGCCGGGGTCGATGTCCATGCCGAGGACCGGCTGGGCAGGCTGTCGCTGTCGAACGAGGGCCTGCGCGCCCGCGACGACATGGTGATCCGCCATTTCCGGACGCTCGATATCCCCGTGTGCGGCGTCATTGGCGGTGGCTATGCGACGGATGTGGCGACACTTGCCGCGCGCCACGCCATCCTGTTCGAGGTGGCTTCAGGCTTTGCCTGAAAGTTCATTTTCGGTAGTTGGCGATCCTAAGCAGGATGAAGGCCGGGACGACGATCGCCGCGCCTAGCAATATATAGCCGAGGAAACGGTCGACGGCGCGGAAACCCAGGTTCCACAGATCGAGGAAGAATTTGCGGATGCCGTAGAGCACATCCATCGGCGACCAGCCGAAGGCGTTCATGACGAGGCCAACGAGAAACGACACCACCAGCAGCTTCAGGAGCACCCGGAGCGGCGTATCGCCGAGAAAACGGTTCAATGCGGACAAGGCCCGTCTCCAGAATGGCTTGCACCGATTCGGTGCAAGCCCAGAAATACGCACTTGTCGACCCTCTATCAAGCCAGTCGCAGAACCCAGACCGCTTTACGACTGCCCGAACGGCGGCTGCATGATTGCCTGCTCGCCAGTCTTGACACCTATGTTGCAGTGCAGCAAAATCAAGTCACGGAGGGTACCCAGTTGATATCGATCAGCCAGACTCACTCGTATCGCCCTGTTATGGACGGACTGCACTGTCTCGCCGTGGTCAGCCAACACAGCGAGTGGATATGAAGTACAGGCGCGATATCGATGGCCTTCGGGCTGTTGCAGTCCTGCCGGTCGTACTCTTCCACTTCGGAATCACGGCAATTCCCGGCGGTTTTACCGGCGTCGATATCTTCTTCGTCATATCCGGCTATCTGATCAGCGGAAGCCTTCTGGACGACCTTGAACGCGGCCAGTTTTCGATCGTCAGCTTCTACTGGCGTCGCGCCCGGCGCATTCTGCCAGCTCTGGTCTTTGTCACACTTCTCACATGCATAGCGGCGCTGTTCATTCTCCTGCCGTCAGATCTGCATGAATTCAGTCTCAGCGTCATAGCGGCATCGACGTTCTGGTCGAACATCTATTTCTGGAAAACGACGAATTACTTCTCCATTGATGCCCAACTGCGACCAATGCTGCATACGTGGTCGCTTTCGGTCGAGGAGCAATACTATATCTTCGCTCCGATCCTTATGTTGCTGATCTATCGCTATTTCGGGAAGCGCTGGCTGGCGATACTCCTGCCGATCATTCTTGGCAGCTTCGTGCTGGCGATCATGGCGACATCGATGGCGCCGACCGCGGGCTTCTACCTGCTGCCGACACGTATCTGGGAACTTATGCTGGGCGCCGTGCTCATGCTGAAACGGCCCCCGGCCGTGGGCAACCGGCTTGTCATGGAACTGGCCGGCCTGGCAGGGGTTGGCCTTCTCGCCATCGGATTCCTGACGGTTTCGGAGAGTGATCCGTTCCCGGGTTACAACGCCTTGTATCCGTGCCTTGGAACAGCGCTGCTTATCTACGCTGGCCAGGCTACCCCGTCGACGATCGTTACCCGTATACTCGAAACCCGGCCGCTGGTCTGGATCGGTCTCATCTCGTATTCGCTGTATCTCGTTCACTGGCCAATCAATTCGTTCGCTCACTATCTTTCACTGCAAAAACTCGACCCGTCGATGATCGTTGTGATGACGGTTGCAAGCTTCGCGCTGGCCGCATTCTCCTGGAAATATGTCGAGCAGCCGTTTCGGCAGAAAAGGACCTTTACCGCCCCATTGCCCATCTTCGCCTTTTCAGCGGGCGCGATCGCTCTGCTTTGTGCTGGCGGCGCGGCCGGGGCACTGGGCAACGGTTTTCCGCAACGGTTTCCGGACTATGCCCAACAGCGGATTCCTGTCGGCGACTGGCGCAATGGCACCTGTTTCAACGAGGGCTCCAGCCAGATAGAGAACTGGAACCTCGGGGATTGCACACGCACCCACGGTTTCAAGACGAATGTCTTGTTGTGGGGAGACTCGTTCGCCGCCCACTATGTTTCAGGCCTGGACGCCAACGCAAATCAGATTCAAGCCAATGTCGTGGAATACACTTATGCGGGCTGTCCGCCGATTCTCTCCTATTTCTCCTATGCACGTCCAAATTGCACGCGATTCAATCAGCGGGCCCTGAAAATCATTGGGGATGCCGGTATCCGGACGGTCATACTCAGCGGCCGGTGGACCGACTACGCGGCGAGACGTTTCGACGGTCTCCAGCAAACGGTCGATACGCTTCATGGCCTGGGCGTGCGGGTGTTCGTCATCGGCCAGTCTCCGGAGTTCATAGCCGACGTCCGGAAAATCGCGTTCTTCGCAAAGCGCAGAAATCTGGATGATACATCCTGGCCAATGGCCATGGATCCCGGCATCAACGACCGTGTGCGCGCATTCACCAAAGGCGCCACTTTCATCGATCCGCTGAAATTCCTGTGCAGCGCGGGACGCTGTTCCTTCGCCGACGCAGGCCAGTTTCTCTATTTTGATTATGGGCATTTCTCGACAATTGGGGCCACGCTGGCAATTTCGAAATACTGGCCGAACTTTGCCGCGAACAACGCCCTCGCCACGGCGAAGTAACAGTGGGCGGCTGGCAAGGCACAAGCGTGCGCATAACGATTGCCCGAATGCCGGCTTGCGTGGTAACGAGGCTGTGCGCGGGTATGATGTAATGGTAGCTTGTCAGCTTCCCAAGCTGAACGCGCGGGTTCGATTCCCGCTACCCGCTCCAGCTCGGGCCACATAGGCGCCGGCCAGGCGGTACTCCGATCCGCCGCGCCTTGGCGATAATTGACAGTCAGCCCCTCCAGCGCTCGCGAAAACGTGACCGTCCCGCCGATAGCCATCATAATCGCTGGCGCTATCGTGCATGAGCGCGCCAGTCCTGCCACGGGAGACAGCCATGCTCCGCCTATCCGCAGCCGCTCTGCTGTCCCTGGCTTTCTGGCCGCTCGCCGCTTCGGCCCAGGAGGAGCCGCCGCCGTCGCGATGCGTTGCGATCGCGCAAGCGCTGCCGTCGGCCACCTATGCCAGCTTCACGGCGCCAAAGGGGCAGACGTCCCTGCTGGCCCAGGCCTTCGTCGACGGCGACGTCACGATCACCTATGCCGGCCATTCGACCTACATCATCGAGACGCCCGCCGGCGTCAGGATCGCCACCGATTTTTCCGGCGTCTACGGCGCTGACCCGCTGCCGCGCGTGGTGACCATGAACAAGGCCCACCGCACCCATTATTCGGACCATCCGGATCCCGCCATCGAATATGTGCTGCGCGGCTGGAATCCGGACGGCGGTCCGGCGCACCACGCCCTTGTCGTGGACGATGTCTACATCCGCAACGTGCCGACGGATATCCGCAATGGCGGCGATCTCGGCAAGGACGGCAATTCCATCTTCATCTTCGAAGTGGCGGGACTCTGCATCGGCCATCTCGGCCATCTGCACCACCGGCTGGAGGACGCGCATTACGGCGCCATCGGCCGGCTCGACATCCTGATGGTGCCTATCGACGGCGGCATGACGCTGTCGCTCGACCGGATGACCGAAATCACCACGCGGCTCTATTCCTCGATGATCCTGCCGATGCATCGCCATGCGACCCCGATCGGCGAATTCACGGGCAGGATGGGCGACGATTTCGCCGTGGAATTCCGCTCCAGCCGGTCGCTGTCGGTTTCGCTGAAGTCCCTGCCTGACCGGCCGACGATCGTCATCCTCGAAGGGGTTTGACGCCTTCAGTATTCCAAGGTCCGACTTCACTCGGTAACCCATTGATTTCCAAAGGTGGCTTTCGCCCGTTTTGCAGCCAAGTCATTGGACTTGAAGCGAAAGGACAGCTTCCCAAGCTGAACGCGCGGGTTCGATTCCCGCTACCCACTCCACCCAAAGGGCCGCTTTTTCAGCCTGCTGCTGGTTCCCACACGTCAAAAAACCCCAGGATCAATGTCCCTGTGCCGAGCACGAAAAAGCAAAGCGCGCGCCAGGACTGCGCCGGTCCTATCCTGTGCTTTGGCTCGAGCGCGCCAGTTTGCCTTCGGGCCGGATCGTTCTCGGTCATCGGTGGAAGTGGGGCCATGGCGTACTTGACACCGATGAGGATGAACAGCACGCCAAGCCAACTTAGCATTACCATCTGAAGTACCTCCTTCAGATGCTACGTTTGAAAAAGGGCCAAAGTTACAGAGCAAGAGTTTCTTTATCGCAATGTCGCCGCTCAAGGCGACCCGCCGGCCCGGGTACAAGCCGTCTGCTGTCACCCCACCTCCCGCAAAATAAAGTCGTGCAGCATCTTGGCGGCCGGCGACAGGACGCGGTTCTTCACGGTGATCAGGCTGTAGGGCCTGACCTCGATATCGAACTCGGTCTGGACGACGTCGATGGCGCCGGAGAGCCCGTCGGGGTTCTGGATGAATTTCGCCACCTGGATCGACACCGGCGCGATCGCGTCGGACTGGGCGACCATGACCAGGGTGAGCAACAGCGAGCTGGTGTTGAGGATGCGGTCCGGCAAGGCGATGTTGCGGTTCAGGAAATTGCTCTCCATCGCCTGGCGCAGCGGCGAGCCGCCCGACTGGAAAACCCAGTCATAGGCGGCGGTCTCTTCCAAGCGCACCGCCTTGCCCTTGCTCAGCGGGTGGCCGCGGCGCACGATCAGGCAGGCCTTTTCGACGCCGATGACGCGCGACTCGAACAGCCGCGGATTGAGGTCCTCGGGGATGCGCGCGATGATGAAATCGTGACGCGTGGCGATCAGCTCGCGCGCCAGCACATTGGAGGTCTCGACCTGCATGGTGATCTCGATGCGCGGATAGATGCGGCGGATTTCGCGGATCGCCGGCACGGCCAGTTCGATGGCCGGCGCCGTCACCGCGCCAAGGAACACCGAGCCGCCCTTGCCGGCCTTGAGCTCTGAGATCTCGCGGTCGACCTCGCGCATTTCTAGCAGGATCGAACGCGCGCGCCTCGCCAATGCCTTGCCGTAGGGCGTCAGCGTAATGCCGCGCGGCAGCCTTTCGCACAGCTTGACGTCGAGCACCGCTTCCATCTCGGCGATCATGCGCGAGGCGGCGGGCTGCGAGATGTTCATCACCTGGGCCGCGGCACTCACCCGGCCGTGATCGTCGAGCGCGGCGATCATGCGCATGTGGCGCAGGCTCAAACCGCTGCGCAACAAGGTTTCGCCGTCGCCCGGAACGTCGTCGTAACCGCTTGAAACTCCCTGGGGATTCCGCAATGCCGCCATGATCTTCGCCAGCTCCCGCCTAGGTTTCGGACTGCTTCATTCACATACCAGTTTCGATATATCAACCATCAGAGATCGCATTTGACAGTTATGTCAAAGGGACACACCCTCCGCGCGTCCCGAGACGTGTCTGTCGATGACGAGGAAAATCGTATCGATTGAAACAAGCGTACCGGGGCCGATTGGGAGGATACCGGAGATCGATAGACGACAGCGGCGCTCGCGCTTCTGCTCGACTGCGCGGCCCGCGAAGCCCCGAGGTATCGCGTCCATCAACCAGGGAGAGTTACTGTGAAAATCATCAAGACACTGGCCGCCGTGGCGGCACTTGGCATCGCGGCCATGACGCTGCCTGCGCAGGCAGGCGAAGGCCTGGTCGGCGTGCTGATGCCGACCAAGACCTCGCAGCGGTGGATCAATGACGGCGACGCCGTCAAGTCCCAGCTCGAGGCGCTCGGCTACACCGTCGACCTGCAATACGCGCAGGACGACATCCCGAACCAGCTCAGCCAGCTGGAAAACGAAATCACCAAGGGCCCGAAGGCGCTGATCATCGCCTCGATCGACGGCACCACCATGTCGGACGCGCTGCAGAAGGCCGCTGACGCCGGCGTCGTCGTCGTCGCCTATGACCGTCTGATCAAGAAGACCCCGAATGTCGACTACTACACCACCTTCGACAATTTCGGCGTCGGTGTCATCCAGGCGAATTCCCTGGTCAAAGGCCTCAAGGAGCGCTTCCCGAACACCAAGCCCTGGAACGTCGAACTGTTCGGTGGTTCGCCGGACGACAACAACGCCTTCTTCTTCTACAACGGCGCCATGTCGGTGCTGCAGCCGCTGATCGACGACAAGACGCTGGTCGTGAAGTCCGGCCAGATGGGCATGGACAAGGTCGGCACGCTGCGCTGGCTGGCCGCCACCGCCCAGGCCCGCATGGACAATCTGCTCTCCGCCAACTACTCGGACGGCAGCCGCGTCGACGGTGTTCTCTCGCCCTATGACGGCCTGTCGCGCGGCATCATCGCCTCGTTGCGCGCTGTCGGCTACGGCACCGCCGACCAGCCGTGGCCCATCGTGACCGGCCAGGACGCCGAGACCGCCTCGGTCAAGGCGATCATCGCCGGCGAGCAGTATTCGACCGTGTTCAAGGACACCCGGGAACTCGCCAAGGCCACCGTCGAACTCGTCGACAAGGTGCTCACGGGCGGCAAGCCGGACGGCCTCGACACCACGACCTACAACAACGACGTCAAGGTCGTTCCCTCGATCCTGTTGACGCCGCATGATGTCGACAAGTCGAACTACCAGGCGCTGGTGGTCGACTCCGGCTACATCAAGGCCGACGAACTGAAGTAATCCCGGTTGCAAAGTCTGGGGTCCTGCGCAACGCAGGGCCCCTTTTCGTTCACCAGCGAGCCCGGTATGTTTGCCGATCTCGGAGGAGCTTAATTCCTGATGACCTCGACGATTTTGGAGATGCGCGACATCACCAAGACGTTCCCCGGCGTGAAGGCGCTGTCCAACGTCAATCTCAGCGTCGAAGAGGGCGAGATCCACGCCGTGGTCGGGGAGAACGGCGCCGGCAAGTCGACGCTGATGAAGGTGCTGTCGGGCGTTTATGCGTCCGGCACCTATGACGGCGCGATCGTCTACCGGGGCGAGGAATGCCATTTCAAAGGCATCCACGACAGCGAACACAAGGGCATCGTCATCATCCACCAGGAGCTTGCGCTGGTGCCGATGCTGTCGATCACGGAAAACATTTTCCTTGGCAACGAGCACGCCAGGTACGGTGTCATCGACTGGGATGCCAACGAGACACGCACCAGCGCCCTGCTCAAGAAGGTGGGCCTCAAGGAGGACCCCAAGACGCTGATCACCAATATCGGCGTCGGCAAGCAGCAGCTGGTGGAGATCGCCAAGGCGCTGAGCAAGGAAGTGAAGCTGCTGATCCTCGACGAGCCGACGGCGAGCCTGTCCGAAAAGGACAGCCAGGCGCTGCTCGATCTGTTGCTCGAATTCAAGCGGCAAGGCATCACCTCGATCCTGATCTCGCACAAGCTCAACGAGGTCAACCGGGTCGCCGACAAGGTCACCATCATCCGTGACGGGCGGACGATCGAAACACTTGCCAAGAAAGACATTTCGGAAGACCGCATCATCACCTCGATGGTCGGCCGCTCGCTCGACGACCGCTATCCGCCGCGCGAGCCGGACATCGGCGAGATCGTGCTCCAGGTGAAGAACTGGTCGGTCTATCACCCGATCCATGCCGAGCGGCAAGTGATCAAGGGCATCGACATCAATGTCCGCAAGGGCGAAGTGGTTGGCATCGCCGGGCTGATGGGCGCCGGGCGCACCGAATTCGCCATGAGCCTGTTCGGCCGCTCCTACGGCCGCCGCATCAGCGGCGAGGTGCTGCTCAAGGGCAAGCCGATCGATGTCTCCTCGGTGAGCAAGGCGGTGGAACACGGCATCGCCTACGTCACCGAGGACCGCAAGACCTACGGCCTCAACCTGATCGATCATATCAAGCACAACATCACGCTGGCCAATCTGGGCGGTGTGTCGCGTCACAGCGTGATCGACGATTTGCGCGAACTCGCCGTTGCCAATGAATACAAGGCCAAGACCAACATCCGCTCGTCCAGCGTCTACCAGATGACGGGCAACCTGTCGGGCGGCAACCAGCAGAAGGTGGTGCTGTCGAAGTGGCTGTTCGCCAATCCGGAAGTGCTGATCCTCGACGAGCCGACGCGCGGCATCGACGTCGGCGCCAAATATGAAATCTATACGATCATCGCTCGTCTCGCCTCCGAAGGCAGGGCTATCATCGTCATTTCGTCGGAAATGCCTGAACTGCTCGGCATCACCGACCGCATCTACGTCATGAACGAAGGACGCATCGTGGGAGAAATGGCAGCAAGCGACGCAAGCCAGGAAAAAATCATGCGCGCCATCGTCCGTGGAGAAGGAAGAGCATCATGAGCACCGAAAGCGCTCCCGGGCCGCAGAGCGGCGTCGCCCAAGACCTGCAACAGACACCTCGCGTTGCCGTCTCGGCGCTGGTCACCAATCTGCGCGAATACGGCCTGATCCTGGCGCTGATCGCCATCATGGTGTTCTTCCAGTTCACGACGTCCGGAACGTTGTTCAAGCCGGTCAACCTGAGCAATCTGGTGCAGCAAAACAGCTTCATCATCGTGATGGCGTTGGGCATGCTCCTGGTGATCGTCTCCGGCCATATCGATCTCAGCGTCGGCTCCGTCGCCGGCTTCATCGGCGCGCTGGCGGCGATGATGATGGTCATCTGGCCGCTCGGCCCCTTGAGCAATCCGCTGGTGGTGTCGATCATCTGTCTGATCGTGGGTGGCGCGATCGGCGCGGCGCAAGGCTACTGGATCGCCTATCACCGAATACCGAGCTTCATCGTCACGCTGGCGGGGATGCTGATCTTCCGCGGCATCTGCCAGGCGCTGCTGGGTGGCGGGTCTTCCGTGGGGCCGCTTCCGGACGGCTTCAAGGCGCTCAGTTCCGGCTTCATTCCCGACGTGATCGGCCCATTGACGCTGATCCCCCCGACGGTGAACGCCGCCGGCAAGACGGTGTTCGGCAGCGGCCTGACGCTGCACATGACGACGATCGTGATCGGCCTCGCCGCCGTGCTCGCCTATGCCTATTTCGGGCTCCGGGCACGGCGCAGCCGCGAGCGGCATGGCTATGAGGCCGAACCCTTCACGCTGTTCGTAATCAAGACCTTGGTGACCAGCGCGCTGGCGCTGTTTCTGGTCTACCAATTCGCCACCTATAGAGGCCTGCCGATCGTCCTCATGGTGATGGGTGTGCTGATTGCGCTGTTCGTCTTCGTCACCAAAAGGATGACGATCGGCCGCCGCATCTACGCGATGGGCGGCAACGCCAAGGCGGCGCAGCTCTCGGGCATCAAGACCGAACGGCTGACCCTGATGGTGTTCATCAATATGGGCGTGCTGTCGGCGCTTGGCGGCCTGATCATCGCGGCGCGGCTGGGGCAGGCGGTGCCGGCGGCCGGCCTTGGTAGTGAGCTCGACGTCATCGCCGCCGTGTTCATCGGCGGCGCTTCGGCCATGGGCGGCGTCGGCCAGGTCATCGGCGCGGTGGTCGGCGGGTTCATCATGGGCGTGATGAACAACGGCATGTCGATCATGGGCGTCAATGTCGACTGGCAGCAGGTTGTGAAGGGCCTGGTGCTGCTCGGCGCCGTGGTCTTCGACGTCTACAACAAGAACAAGGGTTGAGCCGGGAACAACCTGGCCGGACGAGGAAACCATACGGGTCACATCGCGGCTGCCGGCAAGAGGCCGGTGCGAAGAAGTCTCCTGAGAGACCAGGCCAGCGAGCGCAATCCGGACGAAGAATTTCACCCGTGGCGCGGACCTGGTCCGGGTCGCGCTTGGAAGGGTTTGCCACACCGGCAGGCCGCCAAGGCAATTCTAGAGAGGGTACATCATGCTGATCTCCCAGATACTCGACGACGCCGAGACGATCCGTGTCGTTGCCCGCAACGGCGGCAAGACCCGGATCATCAACGGCGCCCGCAGCGTCTATTCGCTGGCGATGGAGGCCGCCCGCACCGGCACTGGCCTCGAAGCGCTCATCGAACGCAAGGGCTACGGCGAGACGGTCGATCTCGATGCCATCTATAAGAAGGGGCGGCTGGTATCGCCGATCAACCATCCCGATCCCGCGCATCTCCATCTCACCGGCACGGGCTTGACACATCTCGGCTCCGCGGCGACCCGCGATTCCATGCACAAGAAGCTCAACACCGATGGTGAGGAGCAGCTCACCGATTCCATGAAGATGTTCCGCATGGGGCTGGAAGGCGGCAAGCCGGCCAAGGGCCAGATGGGCGTGCAGCCGGAATGGTTCTACAAGGGCAATGGCACGATGGCGGTGGCGCCGGGCGCGGCACTGATGTCGCCCGCATTCGCGCAGGACGCCGGCGAGGAGCCGGAAATCGCCGGCATCTACGTCATCGGCGATGATGGCGCGCCGTTCCGCGTCGGCTTCACGCTGTCGAACGAGTTTTCAGACCATGTCACCGAGCGCGTGAACTATCTGTTCCTCGCGCATTCCAAGCTGCGCAACGCCTCGTTCGGACCGGAGATCCTGATCGGCGACCTGCCGTCCGACATCAAGGGCTCCTCGCGCATCCTGCGCGACGGCAAGCTGCTTTGGGAAAAGCCGTTCCTGTCGGGCGAAGCGAACATGTCGCACACCATCGCCAATCTCGAGCACCACCATTTCAAATATTCGGCCTTCCGCCAGCCGGGCGACGTGCATGTGCACATGTTCGGCACGGCGACGCTGTCGTTTGCCGACGGCATCCGGACGCAGGCCGGCGACGTCTTCGAGATCGAGGCCGGGGATTTCGGCCTGCCGCTGCGCAATCCGCTCGAAATCGAGAAGCCGGTGAAGGTGGCGGTGAAGGCGCTTTGAGGCAGCTTGTCATTGTGTTCGCGGGCCTTGCTCTGCTCCTGACCCAGCCCTCAGTGGTCTTTAGCGCTGGCCAGTGCAGCCCGAAATCCTACCGTGAAGCCCGCTCGGCGATGACAAGCCGTCTTCTGGCAACCGGCTTTTCGAAAGCGCAGGTGGGCTTTCTGATGCGCAACACGGATCGCATGACATCAGCGCTTCGCAGCGACAGGCTGAACGACAATGGCAGAGCTTGCGGTATCGACTCGGCCAGAGCCCATATCCTCGGTTGCCTCGACAAGCAGTTGTTCCCCTTGAAGCGCGGCTCAAACGTGGCGCTCGACGAGGAGAAACAGACCGAAAGGTTTTGGGGCAGGAAGCGTTTCGCTGTACGTGAACTGCTCTTTATCGGCCAATTTCATGGCTGCTTGGGCGCCGCGAAAGAGTATCTCTTTCGCGGCTGACCGGCGAAGCTGACCCTCAATAAATATCGAAGTCGAAATATTTGGCCTGGATCTTCTTGTAGGTACCGTCGGCGACGATGGCGTCTATGGCCGCGTTGAGCTTTTCGCGCAGCGCATTGTCCTCCTTGCGCACGGCAATGCCGGCTTGCGTCTCGGTGCCCTTGACGTCGCCGACCATCTTGCAGCAGCCGTCGCTGGCCTTCTTCATCCAGTCCATCAGCACGAACTTGTCCGAGAGGACGGCATCGAGACGGCCGTTCATGAGGTCGGTGATCGCCTCTTCCTGGGTCGGATAGAGCTTCGCCTCGGCGCCGGCCTTGCCATAGACATTCTGGGCATAGTCGGCCTGGGTCGTGGAGGCCTGCGCCCCCACCGTCTTGCCGGCAAGCGCCTCAGCTTCGGTCGAAGCGATCTCCGTGTCGTTCAGCGCCACCAGCGAAAGCGGCGTCGTATAATATTTGTTGGTGAAGGAGACCTGCTTCTTGCGCTCCTCGGTGATGCTCATCGAGGCGACGATGGCGTCGAACTTCTTGGCCTGGAGCGCCGGAATCATGCCGTCCCAGGTGACGAGCTCGCATTCGACCTTCATCTGAGCGCAAAGCGCATCGGCGATGTCGATGTC
Source organism: Mesorhizobium sanjuanii (assembly GCF_002529485.1). Taxonomy (NCBI): domain Bacteria; kingdom Pseudomonadati; phylum Pseudomonadota; class Alphaproteobacteria; order Hyphomicrobiales; family Phyllobacteriaceae; genus Mesorhizobium; species Mesorhizobium sanjuanii. Next base: position 29,210 of record NZ_NWQG01000045.1, on the reverse strand, counting down.
GAAGCCGACCAGCTTGCCGTCGGCGGTGATGGTGTTGAACGGCGGATAGGCACCCTCGGTGCCGATCTTCAGTTTTTCCTGTGCCTGTGCCAACGAGAAACCAGGGCCAGCCACCAGCATGGCAGCAGCCGCTGCCGATATGATCCATCTCGAAATCCGCATTTTTTTGTTCCCCTTGCGGTTGCTCATTTGAAGGTCGGCATAGCCAAGCATGGTGCGCCCGGTCAGGCAAGCACGGTGTGAGGCAAGCACAATACAAGACTGGCACAATGTGAGACTGGCGGAACCGATCAGCGCGCGGCGCGGAAATGCTTGGACAGTTTCAGGCCCTGCGCCTGGTAGTTCGAGCCGAGATCGGTGCCGTAGAGCGCCTGCGGCCGCTTCAGCATGTGCTCGTAGACCAGGCGGCCGACGATCTGGCCGTGATCGAGGATGAACGGCACTTCATGGCTGCGCACTTCGAGCACCGCCCGGCTGCCGGTGCCGCCGGCCGCGGAATGGCCGAAACCCGGATCGAAGAAGCCGGCATAGTGGACGCGGAATTCGCCGACCAGGGGATCGAAGGGCGTCATCTCGGCGGCGTAGAGCGGCGGGACGTGCACCGCTTCCTGGCTGACCAGGATATAGAATTCGTCCGGATCGAGCACCAGCTCGCCGGCGCCGCTCTTGTAGAGCGGCTCCCAGAAGTCGACGACATCCTGCGCGGCGCGCTTGTCGACATCGACCAGCCCGGTGTGATGCTTGCCGCGGTAGCCAACCAGACCGTCCTTGTCGCCATCGAGGTCAATCGACAGGGCGATACCGCCGCCGGAAATGTTCGGCGGCTCGGTGGCGACCAGCGTCTCGGCACGGTGCAGTTCGCTAAGCTCGCGTTCCGACAGAAGCGCGTTGCCGGTGCGGAACCGGATCTGCGACAGCCGTGAGCCGGTGCGGACCACGATCGGGAAGGTGCGCGGGCTGACCTCCAGATAGAGCGGCCCGGTGTAGCCGGCGGCGATCTTGTCGAACTCGTGGCCGCGATCGGTCATCACGCGGGTGAAGATGTCGAGCCGCCCGGTCGAGCTCTTCGGGTTGGCCGAAGCCGAAATGTTTTCAGGCAGCGCCAGGCTTTCGAGCAGCGGCACGATGTAGACGCAGCCGGTTTCGAGCACGGCGCCCTCCGCCAGATTGATCTCGTGCAGCTTCAGCCGGTCGAGCTTTTCGGCGACCTTATGGTTCGGACCTGGCAGGAAGGAGGCGCGCACGCGCCAGGCCTTGTCGCCGAGCCTGAGGTCGAGGCTGGCCGGCTGGATCTGATCGGCATCAAGCGCAGGCGCCTTCAGCGCGCCGGACTGGAACAGCGCGGAAATGTCGTGATCGGGAAGAATGCCTGTCTGCCGCAAAGGCTGCTCCAAGGGCCGCTGGTACAAACCTCTTAATCAAGCCGGCAATTGACGCAAGCGCGGCGCGGGTCTAAAGGGTCGTTATCCCGTGGTGATTTGGCCGGTCGGCTTGCAGCCACGTTAAACAAGTCGCTAAAGGACCGTCGGGCCGCAAGGCCGTATGGACCGGTTGCGACTTTCGCGGCCGGTTTTTTTGTGTCTGGAACAAAAGCGATGAGCACCAAGAAGCGTAACTGGAAGCCTCAAACCGCACTCGTGCATGGCGGGACGCTGCGTTCCGGCTTCGGCGAAACATCCGAGGCGATGTACCTCACCCAGGGCTACGTCTACGAGACGGCACAGGCGGCGGAAGCCCGCTTCAAGGGCGAGGAACCGGGCTTCATCTATTCGCGCTACGCCAATCCCACGGTCGACATGTTCGAAAAACGCATGTGCGCGCTGGAAGGCGCGGAAGACGCACGCGCCACCGCATCAGGCATGGCGGCGGTGACCGCCGCACTTCTGTGCAGTGCCAGGGCCGGTGACCATATCGTGGCGGCGCGCGCGCTGTTCGGCTCCTGCCGCTGGGTGGTCGAGACGCTGGCGCCGAAATACGGCATCGAGGCGACGCTGGTCGACGGCACCGACATCGCCAATTGGGAAAAGGCGGTCAGGCCAAACACCAAGCTGTTGTTCCTGGAAAGCCCGACCAATCCAACGCTGGAAGTGGTCGACATCGCCGCCGTCGCAACGCTTGCCAATTCGATCGGGGCGCGGCTGATCGTCGACAACGTCTTTGCCACCCCCTTGCAGCAGAGGCCTTTGCAGCTCGGCGCCCACATCGTCGTCTATTCGGCGACCAAGCATATTGACGGCCAGGGGCGATGCCTGGGCGGCGTCATCCTCTCAGACAAGAAGTGGATCGACGAGAATTTGCACGACTATTTCCGCCATACCGGACCCAGCCTGTCGCCGTTCAATGCCTGGACGCTGCTCAAGGGCCTGGAGACGCTGCCGCTGCGCGTGCGCCAGCAGACGGAAAGTGCCGGCAAGATCGCGGATTTCCTCGCGGAGCGGCCTGAGATAGCCCGCGTCATCTATCCCGGCCGTGCCGATCACCCGCAGGCGGCCGTCGTCAAGAAGCAGATGACGGGCGGCTCGACGCTGATCTGCCTCGACGTCAAGGGCGGAAAGCAAGCGGCCTTCGCCTTCCAGAACGCTCTCGACATCGTGCTGATCTCCAACAATCTTGGTGACGCCAAGAGCCTGATCACCCATCCGGCGACGACGACGCACAAGAATCTGAGCGACGAGGCCCGCGCCGAACTCGGCATCGGACCGGGCACGCTGAGGCTGTCGGTCGGGCTTGAAGATACGGACGATCTGCTCGCGGATGTCGAGCAGGCGCTGAAAGCCGCCAAATAGGATAAGGTATTGGTCGGCCCGATGGTCAGGCGCCCGACGGAGTCTCTTCCAGGTCGGCGACGGCTTTGGTGTGGATGGTCATCGTGTTGCCGCGCCAGTCTACGGCGCCGCTGAGCCAACCACGCGCCCAGATCGCCGGCAGCATCATGTCACGCGCCATCATCGCCGGGATCGTGCGTAGCGACAGGTGCCAGCCCTTGGCCGCGGCCAAGATGCATTCCGGAAGATAGGCGAGCGCCAAGACGCCGATGGCCGTGACCGGCAGGCTGATGCCGAAGCCTGCCGCCGCCACCAATGCAAGCACCAGCGGCGCCGCCACGCCGGTCAATATTTCGGGCGCGAAGAACAGCGGGAAGGTGACGCGGCGCAAGCGCGCCCAGCGGGCCTGGCGTGACCAGATTTCGCCAAATGTGCGCTGGCCGAGCGGCTGCTCGAATGGCGAGGCGACGAGATTGACGCGCAAGCCGAGTCCATTGAGCAGCTTGGTCGCGGCAGCGTCCTCGGCGATCTCGGCGGCAAGCGCGCGAATGCCGCCATTGGCATCGAGCATCGGCTTGTTCCACAGCATGCTCTTGCCCTGGGCAAAGCCGAGGCCGAGTGCCTCGCCGGCATATTGCCAGCGCGCCTGCAGCGGGTTGAGGAAGGCGCATTCGACTTCGGCCCAGAACCCATCCGGCCGCGAGCCGATCGGCGTCGAGCAGACGAGGCCTGTGCCTGGCCCCCATGCCGCCATCAGATCCTGGACATAATCCTTCGGCATCAGGACGTTGGAATCGGCAAGGATGACCCAGTGGTGACGGGCGGCTTCCCAGCCCTTGACGCAGTTGTTGAGTTTCGGATTGCCGCTGATGCGATCGTCGCCGACCAGTAGCCGCGCCGGCACCTTGGGAAACCGGGCAACCGCCCTGTTTATCAGTTTGACCACCGGATCGTCGGCATTAGCGACACAGAATATGAGCTCGTAACGCGGCCAGTCGAGCGAGAAGGCACGCGCGAGCGTCTCTTCGGTAAATGGCTCGACGCCTCGCGAGGGGATGACGATCGACACCGGCGGCGCCTTGCCGGAGGGCGGCGCGATCGTCCCTCGCCGTTTCAGCCCCATTGAGGCAAGCACGATGCTGGCGAGATTTGAAAGGAGCAGAGCTGTCGAGAGCAGGGCGACTATGACTGTCAGTACCATCGGATCTGGTCACTCCGGAAAAACCGGCTCGAGTCGCCCGGTACAAGCCCGTGCACACCATCATTGTCATGTGTCACTTAAATGACATTGTTTGGCGGCACGTGCGCATAAAACCGGAAGGGACAGGTACCGCGCGCCGTTAACCTTATAAGGAGCGCGTCGAAACTTCTGCTGGGACTGTTTGGAGTAGCTCATGTACCGCGCCGTTACGCGCAACATCGAAGTGCTGGTCAGGCCGTTCTACCTGGAAGATCGCTCGGATCCGTCGGAGAACCGCTATGTCTGGGGTTACCATGTGACCATCGACAATCAGTCGGACGAGTTCGTGCAGCTTCTGTCGCGCTATTGGCACATCACGGACGGCGCCGGCCGCGTCGAGGAAGTGCGCGGCGCAGGCGTCGTCGGCGACCAGCCTGAGCTCAACCCCGGCGACAGCTATCAATATACGTCTGGCTGCCCGCTGCCGACGCCGTCCGGCATCATGGTCGGCCACTACACGATGCGCAACGCGCGGGGCGAAATGTTCAACATCGCCATCCCCGCCTTCTCGCTCGACCTGCCAGACACGCGACGCACGGTGAACTGACACTCATTGACCGCCACATTATCGCGGCCCGGACACGCGACGCACGGTGAACTGACATTCATTCACCGCCACATTATCGCGGCCCAGGCACGCGACGGGCTTTACTGAGTCGCGCCAAACTCCGCCGGGTCGAAGTCATATTGCTTCGAGCAGAATTCGCAGGCGACATGGATGCCGCCATCCTCGGTGCTGTCCCTGATCTCGTCGGCGGAAAAACCTTCGAGAATGCCGCGAATCTTGTCCCTGGAGCATGAGCACTGGTCGGCGACCGGCACGCCGCCGAAGACGCGCACGCCATGCTCGTGGAACAGCCGGTAAAGCAGCCGCTCGGCGCCGATCGTCGGATCGATCAGTTCAGTCGGCTCGATGGTGCCGAGCAGCGCCAGCAGTTCCTGCCAGGAATTGTCGTCCGGATCGTGGATCTCCTCGCGCGGATCGCCGTCGCCGCCAGGCAGATCGGGCACGCGCATGCGTTCTGGCGACTGCGGCAGGAACTGCGCCAGAATGCCACCGGCGCGCCATTGCTCGCGAGCGCCGCCGATGCCGGGCGTCAGGAGCTTGGCCACCGAAAGCCGGAGATCGGTCGGGATCTGCTCCGACTGGCGGAAATAGGTGCGCGCGGCCTCCTCCAGTGTCTCGCCGTCGAGCTGGACAATGCCCTGGTAGCGTTGCGTGTGGGCGCCCTGGTCGATGGTCAACGCCAGCACGCCGCTGCCGAGCAGCGTCTGCTGCGACGTCTCGCCGGCGGCCGTCAGCACCTCCAACCGGTCGGCATCGAAACGCGCATATGCCCGCAATGCGGACGGCGTGGAAAAATCCGCCACCAGCATGTCGACCGGCCCGTCAGTGCGGGTCTGCAGGATGAACTTGCCTTCGAACTTGAGCGAGGTGCCAAGCAGCACCGTCAGCACGCAGGCTTCCGCCAGCAGGCGGGCGACCGGCTCGGGATAGTCGTGACGCGAAAGGATTGCGTCGAGCATCGGCCCGAGCTGGACGGTGCGGCCACGCACATCGAGCGGCCCGACCTCGAAGGGGACGACATGATCGTCGCCGGCGTAGCCGAATTCGCCGAGTCTGGGTTGATGTTCAGCCAATTGACGGGTTTCCAACATGACAAAGCTCCGGGGCGCGGCCATGCCGCCCTCCGGGGCGCATGCGTCCAAACGCGCTCATTTTGCGTGATGGGCCTGAGATAGGCACCACGCATTGCCCGATCAAGGTGGGCCCGATCAAGTTGGGCCCGATCAAGTTGGGCCGGATCAAGGTGGCCCGGATCAAGCGCCCAGACACCAGGCCAGCACCGCCTTCTGGGCATGAAGCCGGTTCTCGGCCTCGTCGAACACCACCGAATGCGGCCCGTCGATGACCTCATCGGTGACCTCCTCGCCGCGATGTGCCGGCAGGCAGTGCATGAAGAGCGCGTCGGGCTTGGCCTTGGCCATCAGCGCCGCATTGACCTGATAGGGCAGGAAAACATTGTGGCCACGGGCGCGGTGTTCCTGGCCCATCGACACCCAGCAGTCTGTGACGACGCAGTCGGCCTCGTGGACCGCCTCCTCGGGCGAGCGGGTGAAGTTCAGCTTGCCGCCATGCCGCTTCGACCAGTCGACATGCTTCTCGCCCGGCTCACTGCCTTCGGGCACCGCGACATTCAAGTTGAAGGAGAACCGCGCCGAAGCTTCCAGCAAGGAATGCAGCACATTGTTGCCGTCGCCGGTCCAGGCGATGGTCTTGCCGGCCACCGGACCGCGATGTTCCTCGAAGGTCATGATGTCGGCCATCAGCTGGCAGGGATGGGTGTCGTCGGTCAGCCCGTTGATGACGGGTATGGTGGCATTCTCGGTCAGCTCCAGCAGCCGCTCATGCGAGGTGGTGCGGATCATGATCGCATCGACATAGCGCGACAGCACCTTGGCGGTGTCAGCGATGGTTTCGGAGCGGCCGAGCTGCATCTCGGTGCCGGTCAGCATGATGGTTTCGCCACCGAGCTGGCGCATGCCGACGTCGAAGGAGACGCGCGTGCGCGTCGACGGCTTGTCGAAGATCATCGCCAGCACCTTGCCTTCGAGCGGCTTCGTCCGCTCGCCGGCCTTGAGGCGCGCCTTTCGCACCACCGCGTCGTCCAGCATGAAGCGCAGGTCGCCCGCGGAAACGGCGGAGAGATCGGTGAAATGGCGAAGTGACATCAGGACTGGTTCCGGGATTATTTCGCGGCAGCCGCGGCGATGGCGTCAGCCAGGCCCTGGGCACCGGCGCGGATGCGGTCGAGCGCCTCATGGATCTCGGCATCGGTGACGGTGAGCGGCGGCAGCAGGCGGATAACGTTGTCGCCCGCCGGAACCGCCAGCAGATGCTGGTCGCGCAGCGCCATGTTCACCTTGGTGTTGGGCATGACGCATTTGAGGCCGAGCATCAGGCCAGTGCCCCGAATGCCTTCAATGACGTCGGGAAACTCATCGGCGACACCCGCCAGGCCTTGCTTCAGCAACAGCGCCTTGCGCTGGACATCCTCCAGGAAGCCGTCTTCCAGCACCACGTCAAGCACGGCGTTGCCGACCGCCATCGCCAGCGGATTGCCGCCAAAGGTGGTGCCATGCACGCCAGCGGTCATGCCGACCGCTGCCTCGTCGGTGGCAAGGCAGGCGCCCATCGGAAAGCCACCGCCGATGCCCTTGGCGATTGCCATGATATCAGGCGTGACGCCGGACCATTCATGCGCGAACAGTTTTCCGGTGCGGCCGATGCCGCACTGGACCTCATCGTAAATCAAGAGCAGGCCATGCTGGTCGCAGAGCTGCCGGAGCCGCTTCAGTGACTGCGTCGGCACCGGGCGGATGCCGCCTTCGCCCTGTACAGGCTCGATCAGGATCGCCGCGGTCTCCGGCGTGATCGCCTTTTCGGCGGCGTCGATGTCATCGAAACCGACCTGATCGAAGCCTTCGACCTTGGGTCCGAACCCTTCGAGATACTTGTATTGGCCGCCTGCCGCTATCGTCGCCAGAGTGCGGCCATGGAAGGCGCCTTCGAAGGTGATGATGCGAAAGCGCTCGGGATGGCCCTTGACGAAATGGTAGCGCCGCGCCGTCTTGATCGCGCATTCCAGCGCCTCGGCGCCGGAATTGGTAAAGAACACCTTGTCGGCAAATGTGGCTTCGGCCAGCCGCTCACCCAGGCGGCTCTGTCCCGGAATCTCGTAAAGATTGGAGACGTGCCAGAGTTTGGCAGCCTGGTCGGTGAGCGCGGCGACCAGATGCGGATGGCCGTGGCCCAGCGAGTTCACGGCGATGCCGCCGGCGAAATCGAGATATCGCTCGCCCTTGTCGGTAACCAGCCAAGTGCCTTCCCCATGGTCGAAAGCCAGGGGTGCGCGGGTAAAGGTCTCGAAAAGCGCCGAACCGCTCATTATATGCGTCTCCGGAACCGGAAAATCAAAAAAGCCGCCAAAGCGGCGGCCTTTGCGGCTTATCGTGTTTTTCGGCCATGAAGTCAACGAAAACGTCGCGCAAGCACGCGCGGCAAGCCCCTCAGCGAGACGCCGGCTCATAAGCGACCGGGCAAGTTGGGGAAAACCGAAAAAACCGATTCGTGTTGCCCTCGGGACTCTTGTCACTGAGTCAACGCATAGGTATTTGTAGTCGAGAAATAACTAGATTTCGTGCGGCGGACCTAATCACCCGGTATATGTGGTGTTGTTTGCCCGGCGAGAGCCGGGTCGGGGAAGGATTCCGATCGCCGCACGCCTCAGCAGGAGCGCGGTCTCATGAACTGGACTGACGAGCGGGTCGAACTTCTCAGGAAATTGTGGTCGGAAGGACTGAGCGCAAGCCAGATCGCCGCACAGCTCGGGGGCGTCAGCCGCAATGCGGTCATCGGCAAGGTGCACCGGCTAAAATTGTCGGGCCGCGGCCGATCGACGGCCACGCCGGCACGCCAGAAGAAGAGCGTGCAAGGATCAAGTGTACAGAAATCGGTATCACGGGCGGCAAGCGCGGCGCGGCATATGACCACGTCGATCGGCGCGACCGCGTTGCAGGCGCAATTCGACGCCCAACCGGTGGCGCGTCATTACATCCGCCCGGTCGAGAACGTCGTCGTACCGATTTCTCGGCATCTGCAGCTCGTCGAATTGAACGAACGGACCTGCAAATGGCCGAATGGCGATCCGCTTTCAGAAGACTTCCATTTCTGCGGCAACGATGCCGCCGAAACCGGGCCTTATTGCAAATACCATGCAAAGGTAGCGTTCCAGCCCGCGTCGGAGCGGCGGCGGAGCCGGTGAGATGGTGAATGGATATGCGCCAGAATGTTCGGCGCATGAAACTCGCCTCTTCAGGAACGTTCGAGCAAGTTCGCACTAAATCAGGAATAGGTTCGAGAGGTGGTGCGTTCACTTCACCGGCTGCGTAGCGGGAAGGACAACCTTGTCCGTCTTGTCGCCTTTTGGCCGGTCGGCCGGCATCTGGTCGCCGGTGACGATGTAATAGATCGTCTCGGCGATGTTGGTGGCGTGATCGCCGATCCGTTCGATGTTCTTGGCGCAGAACAGGAGATGCGTGCAAGGCGTGATGTTGCGCGGATCCTCCATCATATAGGTCAGCAATTCGCGAAACAGCGAGGTGTACATGGCGTCGATCTGATCGTCGCGGTCGCGCACGAAGCCGATCTTCTCCACCGAGCGTGACGCGTAGACGTCGAGCACTTCCTTGAGTTGCGTCAAGGCAAGGTCGGCCAGTGCCTCCAGGCCACGAAACAGGCTGGTCGGCTGGCGTCCTTCGATGACGGCAACCACCCGCTTCGCGACATTCTTGCCGAGGTCGCCGACCCGTTCGAGATCGGCCGAGATGCGGATCGCCCCGACGATCTCGCGCAAATCCGTCGCCATCGGCTGACGCTTGGCGATGATGACGATCGCCTTGTCGTCGATCTCGCGCTGTCCCTCGTCCAGAACCAGGTCGTCACGGATGACCTTCTGGGCGAGGCCGGGATCTGCGTTGACCAAAGCCGCGATCGCCTGTTCGACCATGCGCTCGGCGTGCCCGCCCATCGCGGCGATGCGCTTCGACAGGTATTGCAGCTCCTCGTCATAGGCGCTGACGATGTGCACGGACTGCATGGATGGATGCCTTTCCATGGTCTTCTCACCGAGTCGTCTTCTCGAATCCTCCACTGATACGCTAGCGGGATGACAGAAAAAAGAAACAGTTAGAGCGACCTGCGTCCGATTAGACGCACAAAGTACGCTCCTATATCTACGCATCGTGCTTTTCCGAAAACCCATTAAGATTTTCGGGCCGACGCGTTAGCACATAGTGCGACGTCAGTGCCTCGGCAAATGGACCGAGAAGGCTGCGCCCTTGCCGACCTCGGACTTGATCGAAAGTCTGGCGTTGTGACGCGTCAGTATATGCTTGACGATGGACAGGCCGAGGCCCGTGCCTTTCTGGGTCCGGCTGTTCTCGACGTCGACGCGGTAGAAGCGCTCGGTGATGCGCGGGATATGCTCCTCGGCTATGCCGGGACCAAAATCCCTGATGGTGACGTCGATACCCGGTTCGGGACCGGCATCGCCATGGGCGATCGACACCACGACGCGCCCGCCCGACTGTCCGTATTTGCAGGCGTTTTCAAGCAGGTTTTCGAAGACCTGGAAGAGTTCGTCGCGGTCCCCCGGCACATCAAGCGGCCCTTCCGCGAAATCCCGCTCGATGGCGACGCCGTTTTCCCTGGCAAGCGGCCCAAGCGAATCGATGACGCTGTCGAGGGTCTGGCGAAGATCGACCTCGGTTCCCGGTTTCAGATAGGGCTTCATCTCCAGCCGCGACAGCGACAAGAGATCATCGATCAGGCGCGCCATGCGGCCGGTCTGGTTCTGCATGATCTGCAGGAACTGCTCGCGCGCCGCCGGATCGTTGCGGGCCGGCCCGCGCAGCGTCTCGATGAAGCCCGATATCGAGGCCAGCGGGGTGCGCAATTCATGGCTGGCATTGGCGATGAAATCGGCGCGCATCCGGTCGATCCGGCGCGCCTCGCTCTGGTCCTTGAACACCAGCACATAGAGATCGGTGCCGTGGCCGACCGAAGAGGCGCTCACCCGGTAGGCCCGTTCGACCGGCAGCTTTTCGGTATAGTCGACGACATCCGAAGCGACATTTCCCGACAAGATGCTGTCCAGCAGGGCCTGCATTTCCGGCGCGCGGAATTTGAGCGACAGCGACAGGCCCGGCGCGATGCCGCCAAAGGCGGCGAAGGCGGCAGCGTTGGCATGGACGATCATGGCCGTGCGATCGAAGATGATCAGCGGATCGGCGACGGCCGCCGCCAGATATTCGCCCGACAGCCGCTGCAGCCCGCTGCCCTCGATCGCCGCGCCGCTCTCGGCGGACTGGCGCGCAACGTCGGTCTGCAGCGTCGCGGCGGCAAACAGTACGGTACAGGCCAGCAGCACGACATAGAAGGACATGCCCGCGAACCAATAAACCGCCAGAACCGCGACGATGCCGGCGGCAAGCAGCCAGCGGCTGTTCCACAGCCGGATAGCGACTGTCTGCGCCGCGCCTTGCTGCTCCGCGCCCATCTCAGCCATTGTCAGCCATTCGCGCGCACCTTGTGCCCGGCATCCTGTCGGTCGGCCGGCTGGAAAACTTCCCGCTGGACCGGTATCGAAGCCCCCAATAGCATGAGTCCGGAAGCTGGAAAGGTTCGTCTCGATGAAAAAACCCCAGGAAAGTCCCGCAGCACCCGCGTCAGGTCCGCTGAAGATCAGGATCGACGGCAAGGAGCGGGAGTTCGACATCGAGAATCGCGAGCTTCCCGACTGGGTAGAGGACAACAAGCTGACCGCCGGCGGCTATCCCTACGACAAGAAAATGAAGAGCGAGGACTATGACGAGCCGCTCGAGCGGCTGCAGATCGAACTGGTTAAAGCGCAGGCCTGGTTGCAGTCGACCGGCAAGCGGGTAATGGCGCTGTTCGAGGGACGCGATGCTGCCGGCAAGGGCGGCACGATCTTCGTGCTGCACCAGTACATGAACCCGCGCACCGCGCGCAACGTGGCGCTGACCAAGCCGACCGAGACCGAACGCGGACAGTGGTATTTCCAGCGCTATGTCGCGCACTTCCCGACGTTGGGCGAATTCGTCACCTTCGACCGCTCCTGGTACAATCGCGCCGGCGTCGAGCCGGTCATGGGCTTCTGCACGCCCGAACAGCACGCGAAATTTCTGAACGAGGTTCCGCATTTCGAGCGGATGATCTGCAACGAGGGCATCCATTTCTTCAAGTTCTGGCTGAACATCGGCCGGGAAACGCAGCTCGAGCGGTTTCACGACCGCCGCTGGAGTCCTTTGAAGAACTGGAAATTTTCGCCGATCGATGTCGCCGGCATCACGAAATGGGACGACTACACCAAGGCGCGCGATCAGATGTTGGAGCGCACGCACAAGGAGTTCGCACCCTGGATCATCGTGCGGGCCAACGACAAGCGGCGCGCGCGGCTGGCCGTCATCCGGCGCATCCTGCTGTCACTGCCTTATGAGGGTCGCGACCTCGATGCCATCGGCAAGGAAGACAAGAAGATCATCGGCGAAGGGCCATCATTTCTCGGAAAACAGGACTGACGCTTCTGGAACGCCGCGCGGCCTCTTGGCCGCGCGGCGCTCGATCCATCGCTCTCTCTTCGGCGTGACCGCTCAGGCCGCCAGCCTGGCAATCCGCTGCAGCCGCTTCAGCGTGGTGTCGTCCTGCAAAGCCTGCTGGAAAAGCGAGATCTCCTGATCGATGCGGTCGCAAAGCACACCGGTGTCGCCCCGCAGCAGGTCGCGCGTCTGCAACAGTGCGGCGACCGGCTTCTTGGCGAGTTGCCTGGCCCTGCCAAGTGCCGCTTCCTCGACACTGCCGCCCGCCACGATCTCCGTGACCAGACCGAGCGCCTTGGCATCCTCGGCACGGAGCGTGTCGCCCAGGCAGAAGAAGCGGAAGGCGCCGGCGTAGCCCAGCTTCTGCGGCGCCAGAATGCTGGTCGCCGCGTCCGGCACGAGGCCGAAATCGACGAACGGCACCCGGAACGTGCTTTCATCGGATGCGATCACCATGTCGCAATGGAACAGGATGGTGCAGCCGACACCGACAGCGTCGCCATCGACACAGGCAAGGACCGGCTTCGGAAACGTCGCCAAAGTGCGGAACATGTCGGTGACGGCGGCGATCAACCGCTGATGCTTGGTGGCATCGAGGAATTCGGAAAAGTCGCCGCCGAGGCAGAAGCAGCCGGCCAGGCCACGCAGCACCACGACCCGTACCTCATCGTCGACGGCGGCTTCGTGGAAGGTCCTCGCCAGGCTTTCATAGGCTCGCCTGTCCAGCACCGGCCGGCCGTCATCCGACGACACCGTGACAATCAGCGTATGGTTGCGGAATTCCGTTTGCGCGTGGACGTTCATGACCGCCTCCATCACGATGCCCGCCTCATCCCGAGCATGTCGGGATATCCTCTGGCCAGCACCGGCGCGTGATGGTTGCGGCGCGACCGCACCACGTCCAGCGTATGGTCGTTGAAGGTGAGCAGCGTGGCGACGACCTGCTGGTTGCCGTAAGTGCGCTGGTAGCCGAGCGGCGTGGCGAGGAAGTGCAGTTGCAACGCACGCAGGACCCACATCGGCTCGAATTCGATGATCACCTGGTTGACGTTGCGCTTCAGCCCCCACTCGACGAAACCGGCAATCAGCTCGGTGCCGACCGTCGACACGCCGCGCTTGCCGTCACGAAAGCCCGGCGCCACCGCATAGCGGGTCAGTTCCCAGACATTCGGCCCCGAGGGAGGTGTCCCTTCATAGAGGTCTGCCAGCACGTCGGTCAGAAGATGCGCCCGCGTCGTCGGCAACATCCTCTGATAACCGGCCAGTTCACCATTGCGGATGACAAGCTGATGTACCGCTTCGTCGTGGTCGAACTGGTCGATCTCAAGGCCGTCGGGGCGCTTCAGATCGGTCCAACCCATCTCCTCGACAAAGATCTTGTAGCGTAAGCGATGAACCGCCTCCCAAAGGTCGGGTCGTTCCATCAATTCCTGGGTGTTTAGGGAAAAAAGCATTCGCCGTCTCCTGGTTTTAAGAGGAAGATACGGCCGGGCTTTCCCGAGAAAATTACGCGATCGCGTAGGCAAGAATTTCTAGGCCGGCGCGGCCGACCTAACTAATATAGCCGCGCCTTATCGCTTCCGCGACCGCCTGCACCCGGTTGACGGCACCGAGTTTGCTCTTGGCGTTAAGAAGGTGTTTCTCCGAGGTGTGTTCCGAGATGCCGAGGATTTGCGAAATCTCCCACTCGGACTTGCCAACAGCCGCCCATTGCATGCATTCGCGCTCGCGCGGCGTCAGTTCGATGTGATCGATGGTCTTGTTGGCCATCGTGTGGAGTTGCATGGCGCGGCCGACGGCATAGGTCGACACCAGCGACACCAGCCCGAACTCGGCCCCCGACAGTTCGACGGCCTCGCCACCCAGCGATACCATGACGATCTGGCCGTCCAATGTGATCAGCGGGAAGGCCAGTCCGTCGCGCAGCTTGAATTCGCCGGCGTCGCCCATCACTTCGCCGCTGCTCTTGTCGATGCGAATGCCTTGCGCGGCTTCCCGCCACTGGAACGGCGCCTGAAGCTGCTTCATATGGCTGACGACGGGGTCATGGTCGACATAGTTGCGCGACACATAGCGCTCTAGCCATTCAACCGGCCACTCGCAAAGCAGCACATGCTCCTTTTGCTGGCCTTTTGGCGTGCCTGGCTGCGGAACCGTCCCGGCCATCAGCGCGGTCAGGCCGAATTCCGAGGTTATGCCAAGCAGCTTTTCGCAGACCGCCGCCGCCGTGTTGGCGTGCTGCAGATCATCGATGAATTCCAGTGTGCGATCGAAATGGCCCATCGCAACATCTACCCCATGTTGCCTTCCGCATTGAGACCGACAGTCCGGCGCTTCACCTTGCCATCGATCCCGGGTGCAAATTTGTTGCCTGCATTACCCACGGCCACCCCAGCCGAGGCGATGCAATCATTTGCAAGCTTATCAATCATATCCCTAAATCAGCTTGATGAAATCAAAAACTTGCGCCTTTGCTCCTTTGGTACAAATTGGAACAGGATGGGGAGGAGTGCAGGATGGCAATTCGGTGGATAGCCATTGTCATGATGCTGGCTTCGTTGGGAGCGCAGTCGCTGACGGCACGCGCCGCGGAGCCACAAGTGCCGGTCTTGTGGGACGCCAAGGAGCGGCTGCCGAAGCCGGACCTGTCAAAATTGCCCCGGTTGCGTTTCCTGACCACCACCGATTTCCCACCTTTCAACTTCCTCGACGGTGCAGGCCGGCTGTCCGGCTTCCACGTCGATCTGACGCGGGCCATCTGCGCCGAACTCGGCATCGCCGACAAATGTCAGATCCAGGCGCTGCCCTGGGCCGAGCTGGAAGGCGCGCTGCGGAAGGGCGAAGGCGAAGCGATCATTGCCGGCATCGCCGCCACGCCGGAGTCTCGGTCGAAATATGCCTTCTCGCGCTCCTATTTGCAGTTTCCGGCGCGCTTCATCATGCCGAAAACAAAGGCGCTGACGGAACCGATCTTCGACAAATTGCGCGGCAAGCGCGTCGGCGTGGTCGCCGGCTCCGCGCATGAGCGGATGCTGCGCGACTATTTCAACGCCGTTGAGGTCATCCCGTTCGGGCGGCCGGAAGACCTCTATGCCGAGCTCAAGGCCGGCAAGATCGACGCGGCCTTCGGCGACGGCATGCGCTTCGCCTTCTGGCTGGGCGGCTCCGATGCCGCGGGCTGCTGCCGCTTTGCCGGAGGCCCCTATCTGGCCCCGGAATATGTGGGCTCGGGCATGGCCATCGCCACCAGGGCCGACGATCCGGCGCTGGCCGCCGCATTCGACTACGCGTTGCAGGAGATTTCGGTGAAGGGCATCTTCACCGAATTCTATCTGCGCTATTTCCCGGTCAGCTTTTTCTGATCCGGCCCGGTCAGTTTCTTCTCATCCGGCCCGGTCAGTATTTCTGACGATCCTGCTTTAGGTCAGCGTCCGAAGCCGGGCCTTGGCCGCACGGCCGATGGCGGCGACAGTCAGCGTATCGAGATCGAGCTCGCGGCGGATGAGCTGCAGCACCCGCACCTCCTCCAGCCGCATTTCGAGGTCGACGGCCGCCACTTCGAAGGCGGCGGCATAGGCCGTGTCGTGCAATCGTTCGGGCAGAACCTCGGCGACATTGGCCAAAACCCCTTCCAGACCGTCCTTTTCGTGCAGCATCTTCTGGCAGGCCTGGGCGACCTCGACCAGCTGCTCATGGTTGAAGTCCTCGAACACCGGCCATGAGCGGACGACGTCGCCGATCCGCGCCAGTTCCACATCGGTCATGTCGCGATCAGACGCCGAGGTGATGACCATCAGGTAGATCAGGGCTTCATGCGGCGTCGGCAACGGCATTTTCTTACTCCTTGAACGGCTTCCGAACTTAGGAACGCGGCATCTGTGCCGCAAGGAAAAAGCGCTCCACGCGTTGACGCCCAAGACAGGCACGCCTAGAGACCGGTTGAAAAATCTTGCGGCTTTGCCGGATGAACGACCTGGAACAGTGACATGGCGGGATCAAACATCATCGATCTCAACCCCGAGGTGCTTGCGGCAGCGGCCGAAAGCAAGGCATGGCCGTTCGAGGAAGCCAAAAAGATCGTAGAGCGCTACAAGGGCACCGACTTTCCCGAGACCATACTGTTCGAAACCGGCTATGGTCCGTCGGGCCTGCCGCATATCGGCACGTTCGGCGAGGTCGCGCGCACCTCGATGGTGCGCCACGCCTTCCGCGTCCTGACCAGGGACACGGTCAAGACCAAGCTGCTCTGCTTTTCCGACGATATGGACGGCATGCGCAAGATTCCCGACAACGTGCCGGATCGCGCCGCGCTCGAACCGCATCTGCACAAGCCGCTGTCGTCGGTCCCCAATCCGTTTGGCGGCGACTATGCGAGCTTCGCCGACCACAACAATGCAATGCTTTGCCGCTTCCTGGACACGTTCGGCTTCGACTACGAGTTCGCCAGCGCAACCGAATATTATAAGGCTGGCCGTTTCGACGCAGTCCTGCTGCGCGCCGCCGAACGCTATGACCAGATCATGGCGGTGATGCTGCCGACGCTTGGGCCGGAGCGGCAGGCCACCTACAGCCCGTTCCTGCCGATTTCACCGAAGAGCGGCCGGGTGCTCTATGTCCCGATGAAGCATGTCGACGCCAAGGCCGGCACCATCACCTTCGACGACGACGGCACCGAAACCACGCTTTCGATCAAGGGCGGCAAGGTGAAGCTGCAGTGGAAGCCGGATTTCGGCATGCGCTGGGCAGCGCTTGGCGTCGATTTCGAAATGTTCGGCAAGGACCACCAGACCAACGCAGTGATTTACGACCGGATCTGCAACATTCTGGGCGGGCGGGCGCCGGAGCATTTCGTCTATGAGCTGTTTCTCGACGAGAATGGTCAGAAGATCTCGAAGTCGAAGGGCAACGGACTGACCATCGATGAGTGGCTGACCTATGCGCCAACCGAGAGCCTCGGCCTTTATATGTACCAGCGGCCACGCCAGGCCAAGAAGCTCTACTTCGACGTCATCCCAAGGGCGGTGGACGAATATTACACCTTCCTCGCCGCCTATCCCAGGCAGGATTGGAAAGAGCGACTCGGCAATCCGGTCTGGCACATGCATGACGGCAACCCGCCTGCCATCGACCTGCCGGTGCCGTTCTCGCTGCTGCTCAATCTCGTCAGTGCCTCCAACGCCCAGAACAAGGATGTGCTGTGGGGCTTCATCTCGCGCCATGTACCTGGCGTAACGCCTGAGACGCATCCCGAGCTCGACAGGCTGATTGGCTATGCAATCCGCTATTTCGACGATTTCGTGAAACCGACGAAAACCTTTCGGGCGGCCGACATCGTCGAGAGCGAGGCCCTGGCGGAGCTGTCGCAAGCGCTTGCCGCGCTTCCCGCCGGAGCTACCGGCGAAACGATCCAGAACGCCGCGCTCAACGTCGCGCGCAGGATCGAGCGCTATCAGGACCATTCGAAGCAGAGCCCCGAAGGCGGGCCTGGCGTCTCCGTCGCGTTCTTCCAGATGATCTACCAGGTGCTGATCGGACAGGAGCGCGGTCCGCGCTTCGGTTCCTTTGTCGCGCTCTATGGCATCGAGGAGACGCGCGCGCTCATTCGGAAGGCTCTGGCTGGTCAACTGGCGGCGTAGCGGTCGTTTCGGTGGACGGCGTAGCCGTCGTCGCCGACGGATCGAGTATCGGCTGCGTGGCTGCCGGTGCTGCCACCACAGCCGGCACCGGCAGCAGGCCAGAGAGTATTGGCGCCGGTCCGAAAATGCCTTTCCTGGCCTCACGCGCCTTCTCGCCGGCTTCGACGTAAGGGCTGCCCTCGGCGGCGCGCGCCCAGCCGTTCTCGATCAGCCATTGGCCGATATCCTGCTTGCCGACGCGGCATTCGGCGGCGATCAGGTCGCGACCACCCTCGGGCGGCACCGTGCAGACCACCGCCCGGCCACGCAGAAAGGCGCGGAACGCGGTACGCGCCCGGATACCGCAGGCCCAGGACTTGCCGCCATCGGTGCAGGTCTCGTCCTGCCTGACGATGTCGATGCCGGAAACCGCGACCGAATAGCCCTTGGCCTCGATCACGCCGGCGGCCGTCGCGACCGGCTGGAACAGTTTCGTCCCGTTCCAGTCGTCGGGCATTTTCGTCTTGGGCGGCTTGGGCGGGCCGGCCAGCGCCAGTTCGCTCAAAGGCGCGCGTGGCTCGACCCGCTGGAGTTCCTCGGCTTGAAGCTGCGGATGCGCGATGATCTCGGGATCGATGGCCCTGGAATGCGCTTCCGGCTTTGCCGCCTGCTGCTTCGGAATTGCGGTGGCGGCAGGCATGTCGGATCGGGCTTCGAGGCCGGCCTGCACGTGGTTGCCGGCGCTGGCGTCCTCGTCACGACGAACGGCGCGGCCGCCAGCGACGATCGCCGTCCCCATCGCCAGGAGAACCAACATCGCGACGGCAGCGTGAAGCGGACGCATCGGCGGCCCCCTACTGGCTTGCCCAGACGATCCGCGCCACCCAATCGACGTCCCGCATGGGGATGTCGCGGTCCGGATGGTCGGGATTGAGCGAGACCAGCACGATCGACTTCGCCGTCTGGCGGTCGAGCACCTTGGCCATGACCTCGCCGGCATTGGTCTTGACGACGACGCGGTCTCCCCGGCGGGTGGCGGCGCCAGGCTCGACGATCAGCACGTCGCCGTTGCGGTAGAGCGGCAGCATGGAATCGCCTTGGACCTGCAGCGCATAGGAGGTTTCCGTCGCTCGCGCCGGAATCTCGATCAGGTCCCAGCCCTGCCCCGCCGGAAAGCCGGCGTCGTCGAAGAAGCCGCCGGCGCCAGCCTGGGCGAAGCCGAGCAGCGGCACCGAAGACTTCTGCGCCGGCAGGAATCCGGGGCCGGGCTTGCCCCGGCCTTCGACCAGACCGATGAATTCGTCGAGCGAAGCGCCGGTCGCCTCGATGATCTTGGCCAGCGATTCGGTCGAGGGCCAACGCGGGCGCCCATCCGAGGACAGCCGCTTCGACTTGTTGAAGGCGGTCGAATCAAGGCCCGCGCGCTTCGCCAGTCCCGAGGCCGAGAGCGAATAACGCTCGGCCAGAGCGTCGATGGCGGCCCATACCCGATCATGCGAGAGCACTTTTTGCCCTGCCTCTTGGTTTGAACACCGTATCTATCCGAAACCGCTGCACACTTTCGGTCCGGTGCTCTGCAACAGGAAAAAATACCTTCGCCGTTCTAATCTTCGATTGTCGGTTTGTCCACCGACAGTCCGGACAGAGCGCCACGAGAAGGTTTCCCAACACCGAGATCCAGGCCGGAACATGCGACCAGCCGAAGCGATAATCGAGCACGGAGACGATCACCAGGGCGATCGCGCCAGCGAAGGCGAGGGTGATGATGATTTTCTGCGCCGGCCGGGTCTCCGCGCCGGGGCCGGCCTTGATGCGCCGTTCCGGCAGTGCCGGGTTCCTGAGGGCGAGGTAGATGCCGATAATGTTGGTCGAAAGCGTGAAGACAATAAGAAAGGTCCAGCCCTGCCAATAGGCCAGCGTTCCCGCCGGCACGAAGATGATGACAGCGAGCACGAGCAGACCGACAAGGGCCGACTTCAGGGTGCGGATGGCGAGGTTCATCGCTTTCTCCCGGGTTGGCGGCGCTGGCCGTCAACCCGCTCTTGGCGTCGCCCCAAGCCAGGCGGCGTCAGGCCGCCTTCTTCACCTCGCCCTTCGCGTAGGGGTCGAAGCGCTGGTAGAAGGTCTCGTCCTTGTCGGCCATGTCGAGCAGCAGCTTCGGCGCCTTGAACTCGGCGCCGTATTTCTTCTGCAAGCCCTTGGCGATCTTGACGAACTTCCTGGCGCCGATGCCGTCGATATAGGACAGAACACCGCCGGTGAAAGGCGCGAAGCCGAAGGCAAGGATCGAGCCGACATCGGCCTCACGCGGATCGGTGACGATACCCTCTTCCATCACCCGCGCTGCTTCCAGCGCGATGGTGACGAGCAGCCGCCGCTTCAGCTCCTCATAGTCGACCTTTTCCGGCGCAAGCTGCGGGTAGAGATCCCTGAGGCCCGGCCACAGCTTCTTCTTGGCCGGCTTTTGCGGATAGTCGTAAAAGCCCTTGCCGTTCTTGCGGCCGAAGCGGCCATGCGTGTCGACCAGCGTGTTGATCAGCGCCATCTGCTTGGGATCGACAGCCTTGTCGCCGAGATCCCTGATGGTCTGCTTCATGATCTTCTGGGCAAGGTCGATCGCCGTTTCGTCGGTCAGCGCCAAGGGACCGACCGGCATGCCGGCGGCCTTCGCCGCATTCTCGATCATCGGCGCCGGAACGCCCTCGATCAGCATCTTGTAGGCTTCCGACATGTAGCGCAGCACGCAGCGGTTGACGTAGAAGCCGCGCGTGTCGTTGACGACGATCGGCGTCTTCTTGATGGCGCGGACAAAGTCGATCGCGGTGGCCAGCGCCTTGTCGCCGGTCTTCTTGCCGAGGATGATCTCGACCAGCATCATCTTGTCGACAGGCGAGAAGAAATGGATGCCGATGAAATTCTTCGCCCGCGCCGAATTCTTGGCCAGCGCCGTGATCGGGATGGTGGAGGTGTTGGACGCGAAGATCGCCGACGGTTTCAGCACGGCTTCCGCCTGTTCGGTGGCGGCCTTCTTGACGGCCGAATCCTCGAACACCGCCTCGACGACAAGGTCGCAGCCGGCAAGATCGGCGTAGTCGGCCGTCGGCGTGATCAGCGACAAGAGCTTGTCCTTGTCCTCCGGCTTGGCGCGGCCCTTCTTCACCTGATCCGAGACCAGGCTGTCGGAATGCGCCTTGCCCTTGGCGGCGGACTCCATGTCGCGGTCGAGCAGTACCACCGGGATGCCGGCCTTGGCCGTGACATAGGCGATGCCGGCGCCCATGAAGCCGGCGCCGAGAATGCCGATCTTCTTGAACTTCGTTTCCGGCACGCCGGCCGGGCGGCGCGCGCCCTTGTTGAGTTCCTGCAGCGAAACGAACAGCGAGCGGATCATCGCCGCGGCTTCCCTGGTCTGCATGATCTCGGTGAAATAGCGTTGCTCGATGCGCAAGCCAGTGTCGAACGGCACCAGCAGGCCCTCATAGACGCATTTCAGGATCGCGGCGGCGGCAGGATAGTTGCCATAGGTCTCGCGGCGCAGGATGGCGATGGCCGGCGGCCACAGATTGGCGCCGGCCACCGAGTAGATCGGGCCGCCGGGAAGCTTGAAGCCCTTCTCGTCCCACGGCTGGACGGCCTTCAGGCCGTTCCTGATCATCGCCTTGGCGGTCTCGACCAGATTCCTGGGCTCGGCGATCTCATGGATCAGGCCCATCGCCTTGGCCTTCTGCGGCGACAGCGTCTGGCCGGAGGTCAGCATCTGTAACGCCTGCTGCTGGTCGGTCAGCCGCGGCACCCGCTGAGTGCCGCCGGCGCCGGGGAAGATGCCGATCTTCACTTCGGGAAGCGCCATCCTGACCTTGTCGGAATCGGCCGCGACACGGCCGTGGCAAGCGAGCGACAACTCGAACGCGCCGCCCATGCAGGTGCCGTTGATCGCCGACACAAATGGCTTTCCGCACGTCTCCAGCTTGCGGAACAGTCCGGTCATCTTGCCGGCGTTGTCGAACAGCGCCTTGGTCGCCTGCCCGGCGTCCTTGGCCTTGTCGGCGGCAAAGGTGGTCAGCATCTTCTGCAGCAAGGTGATGTCGGCGCCGCCCGAGAAGGTGTCCTTGCCGGAGGTGATCACCGCGCCCTTGACGGCGGCGTCGCCCGCCACCTTGTCGACAATGGCATTGAGTTCGAGCATCGCTTCTTCGGTGAAGACATTCATCGAGCGACCGGGCATGTCCCAGGTGATCAGCGCAATGCCGTCAGCGTCGATGTCGAGGGTGAAATTGGTGTAGCTCATCGTCTTTCTCCCGGTCAGACGCGTTCGATGATCGTGGCGGTGCCCATGCCGGCGCCGATGCAGAGCGTCACCAGCGCGGTGTTCAGGTCGCGCCGCTCCAACTCGTCGAGCACCGTGCCGAAGATCATCGCGCCTGTGGCACCGAGCGGATGGCCCATGGCGATGGCGCCGCCATTGACGTTGATCCTGTCGTGCGGAATCTCGAACGCCTGCATGTAGCGCAGCACCACCGAGGCGAAGGCCTCGTTGAGTTCGAACAGGTCGATATCAGACAGTTTCATCCTGGCGCGCTTCAGCAGCTTCTCGGTGACGTCGACCGGGCCGGTGAGCATCAGCACCGGTTCAGAGCCGATATTGGCGAATGCGCGGATGCGCGCGCGCGGCTTCAGGCCGAGCGTCTTGCCAGCCTTCTTCGAGCCCAGCAGAACGGCGGCTGCGCCATCGACGATGCCCGACGAATTGCCGGCGTGATGGACGTGGTTGACCTCTTCGACCTCGGGGTGCTTCTGCACCGCGACGGCGTCGAAGCCACCCATTTCGCCAGGCATGACGAAGGACGGATTGAGTGCCGCCAGCGACTGCATATCGGTCGAGGGCCGCATGTGCTCGTCATGATCGAGGATGGTCAGGCCGTTCTGGTCCTTGATCGAGATCACCGAATTCTTGAAGCGGCCCTCGCCCCAGGCCTTGGCGGCGCGCTTCTGGCTCTCGACGGCATAGGCGTCGACGTCGTCGCGCGAAAAACCGTATTTGGTGGCGATCAGATCGGCCGAGATGCCTTGTGGCACGAACCAGCCGGGCAGACCGACCGAAGGGTCCATGAACCAGGCGCCACCCGACGCGCCCATGCCGACGCGCGACATCGATTCGACGCCGCCGGCAATGACGATCTCGTCGGCGCCTTGCGCGATCTTGGCGGCGCCGAAATTGATGGCGTCGAGGCCCGATGCACAGAAGCGTGAGATCTGCATGCCGGGCGCCGAGGTCGCGTAACCGGCTTCAAAGGCGGCCGCGCGCGGAATGACGGAACCCGCCTCGCCGACCGGGTCGACGCAGCCGAAGATGATGTCGTCGACGGCGCCGGTGTCGAGCTCGTTGCGGTCGCGGATCGCCTCGAGCACCTTGGCGCCGAGCCTTACCGCCGGCACTTCATGCAGCGAGCCATCCTTCTTGCCTCTGCCGCGCGGCGTGCGCACGGCGTCATAGACATAAGCTTCGGCCATTTTTCTGCTCCTTGGGTTTGCTGAAAGCTGCTCAGAGCGAGCGCCCGATCAGCAATTTCATGATCTCGTTGGTGCCGCCGTAGATGCGCTGGACGCGGGCGTCGCGAAACATGCGGGCGATCGGATATTCATTCATGTAGCCATAGCCGCCGTGCAATTGAAGGCATTCGTCGACCACTTTTCCCTGCAGGTCGCTGAGCCAGTATTTGGCCATTGAGGCCGTGACCGGGTCGAGGCCGCCATTGATGTGGCGGGCGACGCAATCATTGTAAAAGACGCGGCCGATGGTCGCCTCGGTCTTCAATTCGGCGAGCTTGAACTGGGTGTTCTGGAAATCGATGATCGCCTTGCCGAAGGCCTTGCGCTCCTTGACGTATTCGATGGTCAGCGCCAATGCGCGCTCGATCATGGCGATGGCCCCGGTGCCGATCTGCAGCCGTTCCTGCGGCAATTGCTGCATCAGCTGGATGAAGCCCTGGCCTTCCTCATGGCCGAGCAAATTGGAGGTCGGCACGCGCACGTCGTTGAAGAAGAGTTCCGACGTGTCGTTGGCTTTCAAGCCGATCTTGTCGAGGTTGCGGCCGCGCTCGAAGCCGTCCACCTCGTCGGTCTCGACGACGATCAGCGAGGTCCCCTTGGCGCCTTTGTCCGGATCGGTCTTGGTGACGACAATGATGAAATTGGCAAGCTGGCCGTTGGTGATGAAGGTCTTGGAGCCGTTGAGCTTGTACTGGTTGCCGTCCTTCTCGGCGCGCGTCTTGACGCCCTGCAGATCGGAGCCGGCGCCAGGCTCGGTCATGGCGATGGCGCCGATCAACTCACCAGTGGCGAGTTTCGGCAGCCACTTCTTCTTCTGCTCTTCCGAGCCGTAGTGGAGGATGTAGGGGGCGACGATCGAGTTGTGCAGGCCGATGCCGAAGCCGTCGACGCCGACATGGCCGATCGCCTCGATGATGGCGCTCTCATGCGCGAAACTGCCGCCGGAGCCGCCATATTGCTCCGGCATCGAGGCGCAGAGCAGGCCGGCGGCACCCGCCTTCAACCAGCTCTCGCGGTCGACCATCTCGTTCTTCTCGAACTCGTCGTAGCGCGGCGCGATCTCTTCCGACATGAAGCGGGACGCCATGTCATAGAGCATACCGACCTCGTCCGCCGCCCAGGCGGGCTTCGGCAGGCCAAGAACTTCGGCTGGATTTGTCGCCACGATTTCCTCCGCGTTCCGACAATTGTGGGCCGGCTGTGCCGGCCCGCCAAACCTAGAACGCTTCCGCCGGCAGCGCCATTAGCGTGTCCGCGCCACTGGAGATGCGGGCGAGGTGCGCCGAAGTCTCCGGCATGATCCGCTCCATGAAGAAGCGCGCCGTCACCAGCTTGTTGTCGTAGAAGGACGAAGCACCGTTGGCGCCGTTCGCCAGCTTCGCGCCGGCGGCTTTGGCCATCTGCGCCCACATATAGCCCAGCGCCACAAGGCCGAAGAGATGCATGTAGTCGGTCGAGGCGGCACCCGCGTTGTCGGGTTTGGCCATGCCGTTCTGCACCAGCCACATGGTCGCGGCCTGCAGATCGTTGAGGCCCTTTTTCAGCGCCTTGGTGAAGGGCGCCATCTTCTCGTCGGAGCGGTTCTCCTCGCAGAACTCGCCGACCTCCTTGAAGAAAGCCTGCACGGCGCGGCCGCCGTTCAGGCCAAGCTTGCGGCCGACGAGATCGAGCGCCTGGATGCCGTTGGCGCCTTCATAGATCATGGCGATGCGGGCATCGCGCACGAACTGGCTCATGCCGTGCTCTTCGATATAGCCATGGCCGCCGAACACCTGCTGCGCCATGACAGCGTGGTCGAAGCCCTTGTCGGTGAGCACGCCCTTGACCACCGGCGTCATCAGCCCGGTGTAGTCGTCGGCGGCCTGGCGGTCCTTGTCGTCGGCGGAGCGGTGAGCGATATCGGACTTGATCGCCGTCCACAGCGCCAGCGCGCGACCGGCTTCGTTGAAGGCCTTCATGGTCATCAGGCCGCGGCGGATGTCGGGATGGACGATGATCGGGTCGGCCTTCTTGTCCGGCGCCTTGGCCCCGGACAACGAGCGGCCCTGAAGGCGGTCCTTGGCGTAGGAGACGGCATTCTGGTAGGCGACCTCCGACAGCGAAAGCCCCTGCAGGCCGACGCCGAGGCGGGCCTCGTTCATCATGGTGAACATCGCCTTCAGGCCGCCATTGGCCTCGCCGAGCAACGTGCCCTCGGCCTCGTCATAGTTCATGACGCAGGTCGAGTTGCCATGGATGCCCATCTTCTCCTCGATCGAGCCGCAGGAGACAGTGTTCCTCTCGCCGGGATTGCCTGATGCATCGAGCTTGAGCTTGGGCACGATGAACAGCGAAATACCCTTCACACCTTCCGGCGCGCCCTCGATGCGGGCCAGCACCAGATGGACGATATTGTCCGACATGTCGTGCTCGCCGGCCGAGATGAAGATCTTCTGGCCCGATATCTTGTAAGTGCCGTCGCCGTTGGGAACGGCCTTGGTGCGCAGCAGGCCGAGATCGGTGCCGCAATGCGGCTCGGTCAGGTTCATGGTGCCGGTCCAGGCGCCCTCGACCAGCTTCGGCAGCCAGGTCGCCTTCTGCGCGTCGGTGCCATGGGTGATGATGGCCGCGATCGCGCCCTGCGTCAGGCCGGGATACATCATCAGCGACATGTTGGCCGACACCATATATTCGGCGACCGCGGTATGAACCGCGTAGGGCAGGCCCTGCCCGCCGAACTCCACAGGCGCGGCCAGCCCCATCCAGCCGCCCTCGCGATATTGGTCGAAGGCCTCCTTGAAGCCTTTCGGCGTCGTCACCGAGCCATCGTCATGGCGCACGCAGCCTTCCATGTCGCCGACGCGGTTCAGCGGCTGCATGACATTTTCGGCGAGCTTGGCGCCTTCGGCGAGGATCGCCTCGACCACGTCCGGCGTCGCATCGGAGAAGCCCGGAAGATTGGAATAGCGCTGGTAGCCCAACACCTCATTCAGTACGAACAGCGTGTCCTGGACCGGAGCCCTGTATATCGGCATGCTTTTCCCTCCACCATGCGGACTTGGTCCCGGAATCAAGCCCTGCACGGCAGGCGGACCAATGTCGAGGTCGGGATAGCAAAAATTGACGTTTGCGTAAACGTCAATTTTTTGATGCGACAAAATTTCCCGACACTTCCCACGTAGCGTAGCGGCGTGACACCTCGTAAGCCAGCACGGAACGTGGAATGTCTTCGTGTGAGATGCCCTCGAAGCAACGCGAAAAGCCGCGCGGAAAGCCACGCGGCTCTTATTCGTTGGTTGGAAGGCCGTTCGCCGAAGCGGCGGACGGATTTAGCTGGCGACGCTGGCTTGCGGCGCCGAACGCTCGATCAGCATCTGGCGCACCGCCGCCATCGAATTGCTCAACTCGCCGATGGCGTCCTCGATCAGCGCCCGCTGCTTCTGCAGGCGGGCAAGCTGCTTCTCCGACTTGTCGAGCGCCAGCCGCAACTGCTTGGTGTTGGAGCCGGTCGGATCGTAGAGATCCATCATCTGCTTGACGTCGCGCAGCGAGAAACCGACCTTGCGACCGAGCAGGATCAGTTTCAGCCTCGCCTTGTCGCGGCGCGTGTACAGGCGGGTCGAGCCGTCGCGCTGCGGATTGAGAAGGCCCTTGTCCTCGTAGAAACGCAACGTGCGCAGCGTCACTCCGTAATTCTTGGCCATCTCGCCGATGCGGGCAAGGTCCTCGCCGGCTTCGACAGACATATTATTGGTATTGGCCGCGGCTTCGCCGGGCGAAACAAGTTTCATGGTCACTGGCTTTCCCCGTCTGGTGGCATCGCGGTCCGGGACCTTGCGTCGCCTGAGTGGAAGCGGGGGCGTGCTTCCAGTCGTGGTTTCAACAAACAAATCGCAAAAGACGCGGTCTGTGCACCTTTTACGTTTACGTCAATTCTATACCGATAGCCGCCTCACGACGCAAGGGCATTGTGTGGGCGGAACGTTATGCCGCATCCCCTGGCGCACGGACACCTGGCGCGGCGGCAATCCCAACAACGTTGCAACTTCTTAAGTTTGGTTAACGCGTTGTTTACCACGTTGGGCGAAATGTGCGCATGTCGGTACCCCGTGTTTATCCTGTAGCGAATTTTTCACGGTTTTTTCGAAGCGCGGGCGAGATCCCGGGAAGTTCGCCTTCCACCGCAGCAAAACCGCTCGGTCGCCTCGTTCCCGGCAGGACTTTGGGAAACTGGCCATAAGCCAGCAATTCTGAAACGGGCGCATTGATGAACAGCAAGCGGTCCTATCTCGATACACTCAACGCCGGCAGGCAGCGCCGGCCGCATACCACGCTTGAGGAGCTCAACCGTTCCCTGGAAACGCTGGAGCAGCGGCTGGAGCGCACGCGCGAGGACGCAAATGTGCGTCCCGATCCGCGCCGACCGGCCGCGGAGCCGCGCTATGCCAGCGCCGAGCCCTATGGCCAGCAGCGCTGGCATGAGGAGCCGCCCCCCGCGCAGCAGCGGCCGAAGGCCCCGGCCTTCGACCAGAATTACCAGGCGATCGCCCGAGATATCGACCGCGTGCGCGGCCAGGAGGACGGCGTCGCCGTGGTCGGCAAGATCGCCGGAGAATTGCGCGGCCTGCGCGAAGAACTCCGCCACCAGATGACCGTCGGCTTGCAACGTGAGTTCGAGGCGCTGCGCAAGGATATCGAGCGGGCCTTCCAGGCAAGCGCTCAGCCGGGCGGCCGGTCGGGAGGCGGCAAGGGCAGCGCCGAACTCGGCGTCGAGTTCGAGCGGCTTTCCGGCGCCATCCAGACGCTGGCCGAAAAGAGCGACGACAGAAGCGTCAACATGCTTCGTCTTGAACTGGAGCAGGTCAAGGCCGCGCTCGATACGCTGGCGCGCGAGGAGAGCGTTCAGGCGGTCGGCCGCCGCTGGGACGAATTCGACCGCCGCTGGAGCGCTTTCGAAGATCGTGTCGATGCCGATCAGCAGAAGCGATCGGATGCGCCCGGCCTTGCGATGCTGACCGACCGGCTCGAACAGATCAGCAATGCCGTCAACAATCTGCCGGAATCGCTGTCGCTGCGTTCGCTCGAAGACAAGGTCCGCACGCTTGCCGGCGCCGTCGACCATTTCGCCAGCCAGCAGGACAATCGCAGCACCGGCACATTCGGCATGATCGACGAGCGGCTGGACGAGATTTCCCGCGCCATCGTCGCCTCGACCGTTGCAGCGCAAGCCAATTCATTCGATCCGGAACCCTTCGAACGCATCGAGAAGCGCATCGCCTCGCTTGCCCAGCAGATCGAGGAAGTCGCGCAGGACCGGCCTGGCAATCAGGTGATCGACCAGCTCAACATGCTGTCGAGCCGGGTCGACGATCTCGCCGGCCGCGCCAATCTGCCGGAACAGGCGATGGAGCGTCTCGGCAATCAGATCGCGCTCATTGCCGACAAGATCGACCGGGCGCCGGCCATGCCGGACGCCGAATATATTTTCCAGGGCCTCGAACAGCGCTTCGATGTGCTGTCGGGCATGATGGAGCGGCGCCAGGGCGACGCCATCGAACAGGGAAACATGCTGTTTCGCGATCTTGAGCGCCGGCTGGACGAAGTCGCCGACCGGCTGGACCAGCGCACGTCGCAGGTCGACAGTGCCGGCATCATGGACGCCATCGATGCCCGCTTCACCGCGCTCGCCAAGCGCATGGAAACGCGCGCTCCCGATCCCGCCGGCGAGGCAGCGATCCGTGGCCTGGAAAGCCGGCTGGAAGATATCTCTCACCGGCTGGATTCGTCCGCGGCGCAAGTCGCCGGCATCGACCCGGCGCTGATCCGCAGCCTGGAAGCGCAGGTCGCGGGCCTGTCGGCCCATCTTTCGAAACCCGGCAC
>NZ_NWQG01000044.1:0-2584 GCF_002529485.1 Mesorhizobium sanjuanii | reverse complement strand
GGTCGCGGGCCTGTCGGCCCATCTTTCGAAACCCGGCACACCACTGCCGGAATTCGAGGACATCAGCCCCCGCCTCAACGAAATCGAGAAGTCGCTGGCTGGAACCCGCGATTCCATCCTCACCGCGGCGCGCGAGGCAGCCGAGAACGCCGTCAGTTCGATGGCCGGCTCCAGCGCCAACACCGCGGCCGTTTCCGGGCTCGCCCAGGATCTGAAGACGCTCGAAGCACTGACGCGCCGTTCCGACGAGCGCAATTCACGAACCTTCGAGGCCATCCACGACACGCTGCTCAAGATCGTCGACCGGCTGGGGTCGCTGGAAACCAGCGAGCCGACCGACGCGGTGAGCGAACTTCTGAATGCGCCGTCCGAGCCGGACAGCTGGCGCGGCGGGCGGCGGGCGAAGATGACCGTTCAGGCCGCGCCGTCCATGGATATCGACCAGCCACTGCCGCTGATGGGTGACATGGCCGAACTCGAGAGCCGTGCCGCTGCCATCATGCGCAACGGACCAAACCAGCGCACACCGGCCGAAGCCGCGGCCGCGGCGGCCATGGCCGCGCTTGGCTCCGACACACTGCCGGAGACGGACGAACCGGCCGGCGGCCGCAAGTCGATGTTCGGTGGACTGGCGCGCGCCTTCAAGGGCAAGAAGGAGGCGGACATTCCGCCGCTTGCAGGATCGGAGCCTGGTGTCGAGATACCAAGCGTCGACCTTGACGAGCCGCTCGACCCCAAGCTTGCCAACCGGCCCCTGGAGCCCGGCTCCGGCGCGCCCGACCTCAATGCCATCATGAAGCGCGTTCGTGATGAGCGCGGACCGGCGGCCAGGACCGGCGACACCGATACGGCGAAGTCGGATTTCATCGCGGCGGCCAGACGAGCGGCACAGGCCGCCGCCGCCGAGGCTGAGGTTCTCAAGCGGCAGTCGACGAAGAGCGGCCCGGTGAAGGCGCTCAGAATCGGCGACCTGCTCAAGAAGCGGCGCAAGCCGCTCTTGATGGGGACAACCGCCATCTTGCTGGCGATTTCCGGACAGCAACTGGGCAAGGCCTTCTTCTCCGACCCCGTCGAAATGGCCAGCAACGATGCGGCGCCGATCGTGGCGGCGCAGCCGGTGGAAACCGCGTCGGCCGGTGCCACCAGCGAGCCGAAGACGGCTGCGCAAATCGCAGATCAGGACAGCGAGCCGGACCGTACTGTCAGGCAGGCAGAGCCATCCGCATCCCTGACCAAGGACGATATGACGGCGCAGACCGCTCTCTACGCGCCGACCAAAGCCGAAACCCCGATGGACTCCATGTCCGCAGAGCCCGCCCCTGCTCCCGCGGCTCCTGCTCCAATGGCATCGGCGGCGTCGCCTGATGCGATGGCCGCGTCGCCGGAAGCGACTGCCTCGACATCCGCGGAAACCACCACTGCCGAGCCAATGGCCACTGCGCCGGCGAACACGCCGAGCGCTCAGGACATGACCGGCGCGGTTGCGCCCGCGGATGCTTCGACGACGCCAGCCATTGCCAAGATCGACATACCGGCCGATGCCGGCCCGGCGGCGTTGCGCGACGCGGCGGCCGACGGCGACGCCAAGGCGTTGTTCGAGATCGGCTCGCGCTATGCCGAATCGCGCGGCGTCAAGGAAGACATGGCCGCGGCCGCCAAATGGTACGAGAAATCAGCCGAACTCGGCTTCGCCCCGGCGGAGTACCGCATCGGCAATTTCTACGAGAAGGGCGTGGGCGTCGCGCGCGACGTCAAGAAGTCGAAGACCTGGTACCAGCTGGCCGCGGAACAGGGCAACGCCAGCGCCATGCATAATCTGGCCGTGCTCTTCGCCATGGCGGCGGACGGTGTGACCGACAATGAATCGGCTGCCAAGTGGTTCCAGGCCGCCGCCGATCTCGGCGTCAAGGACAGCCAGTTCAATCTCGGCATCCTGGCGGCGAAAGGCGTCGGGATGAAGCAGAACCTCGAAGAATCCTACAAATGGTTCGCGCTCGTCGCCAAGACCGGCGACAAGGACGCGGCGGCAAAGCGCGACGAGATCGCCAACGCGCTCAGGCCCGAGCAGCTGGAACGCGCCCGCGCCGCCGCCGAACTGTGGAAGGCAAAGCCGCTCGATCCGGCGGCGAATTCGGCCGACATTCCCGAATCCTGGCAGGATGGCACGCCCCAGATCACCGCCAGCGTCGACATGAAAAAGGCGGTTCAGAACATACAGCGCATCCTCAACAAGAACGGCTATGAGGCCGGCAACGCCGACGGCGTGATGGGCGGGAAAACCAAGACCGCGATCATGGCTTTCCAGACCGACAACAAGATGAAGGCGACCGGTACGGTCGACGAAAAGCTGGTCAAGGCGCTGCTGGCGCGCAAATAACGGCAGATGCGTCGTTTACACGATGCCCTTGCCACACATTTGCCTGTTAACTGATTGAGTTGTTTTTGTTTCGGCGGCGCGGCGAGGTTTGACTTCGCCGTCCGGCCGGCGCAAGAACAATTTAGCTTTTTTGGCGCAAGATGCCCGCAACGGTTGCATTCGCCGACAGGCATATTGATCGAGACTGACGGGTGGGCATCTATCTCC
>NZ_NWQG01000043.1:0-95454 GCF_002529485.1 Mesorhizobium sanjuanii | reverse complement strand
CCCATGGAATGGGGGAGAGGTGGCTCGGCGAAGCCGAGACGGAGAGGGGGAGCGCCATATGCGATTGTCCTTCCTCGGTGGGGAGATGTCCGGCAGGACAGAGGGGGCGTGAAGGATCGCTAGCGCCTGGGTCGACCAGTCTTTCCCGGCCGGCGCTTTTCGCGGCGGGCGTCGCCCGGATCCTCGTAAGAGCCGATGCCGGCGCGCTGGCGAACGATTGGCTTGGCGGAATCGTCGCGATCCTTCGCGCCTGCGCCGCCGGGCATCTCCCCCACACGGGGGGAGATCGGCTGGGGCTTGGTTGGCACTTTTCCCTCGACCGGTTTTTCCGTGCGCCGCACGGTCATCTCGTCGAGCGAGTTCTTCTTGAACAACGGCTTGGTTGGTTCGCCCGGTATACCGAAATCCGAGCCGTGCGCTTCCTGCGCCGACTGCTTCTTGAACAGCGAACGCGAGACGGCGCCTGCCGGCGTCGGCATATCGGTGCCCGGGCCCATGTCGTCGATCGAGGGTTTGGCGAACAGCGGCTTCTTGACCGGTACCGCGCCGTCGGCGCCCATTTCCTCGAACTCCGGCTTGCGGAAGAGGTTGGGCCGGGCAGCCTTGGCTGCTTCTTCAGCGGCACGTGCTTCGTCGAGCTTGCGGAAACGCTCCTGTTCCTCCGATGTACGATGTTTGGCCACGCCCTTGTTGTGCTTGCCCTTCTCGCGGCCCGAAACCGGGCTTTCCATGTCGGCGTATTTGGCCAATGGATCTTCCGAGATCGACAGTTCCATCTCGCGCAGCCGCTTGATCTCGTCGCGGATGCGGGCCGCCTTCTCGAAGTCGAGATTGGCGGCGGCGTCGCGCATCTGCTTTTCCATGGCGTCGAGATGGGCCTTGAGGTTGTTGCCCATCATCGCGCCGGCGCTGTCGGTGAACTGCGAGATGTCGGCGCGGACATGGTCCTTCTCGTAGACCGAGTCCAGAATGTCGGAGATGCGCGACTTGACCGATTCCGGGGTGATGCCGTTGGCCGCGTTCCATTCCATCTGCTTTTCGCGGCGGCGGTTGGTCTCGGCCATCGCCCGCTCCATCGAGCCGGTGACCTGGTCGGCATAGAGGATGACCTTGCCGTCGACATTGCGGGCGGCGCGGCCGATGGTCTGGATCAGCGAGGTTTCCGAACGCAGGAAACCTTCCTTGTCGGCGTCGAGTATGGCGACGAAGCCGCATTCGGGAATGTCGAGGCCTTCTCGCAAGAGATTGATGCCGACCAGCACGTCGAAGGCGCCCAGACGCAGGTCGCGCAGGATCTCGATGCGCTCCAGCGTGTCGATGTCGGAGTGCATGTAGCGGACGCGGATGCCTTGCTCGTGCAAATATTCTGTCAGATCCTCGGCCATGCGCTTGGTCAGCACGGTCACCAGCGTGCGGTAGCCGGCCTTGGTGGTCTCGCGGATCTCGCCGACGACATCGTCGACCTGCGTCTTGGCCGGGCGCACCTCGACCGGAGGATCGATCAGGCCGGTCGGGCGGATGACCTGCTCGGCGAAGACACCGCCGGACTGCTCCATCTCCCAGCCGCCGGGTGTCGCCGAAACCGCGACGGAAAGCGGGCGCATGGCGTCCCACTCCTCGAAGCGCAGCGGCCGGTTGTCCATGCAGGAGGGCAGGCGGAATCCGTATTCGGCAAGCGTCGCCTTGCGGCGGAAGTCGCCTCGGTACATGCCGCCGATCTGCGGCACGGTGACGTGGCTTTCGTCGATGAAGACCAGCGCGTTGTCGGGGATATATTCGAACAGTGTCGGCGGCGGATCGCCGGGCTGGCGGCCGGTGAGATAACGCGAATAGTTCTCGATGCCGGCGCAGGAGCCAGTCGCCTCCAGCATCTCCAGATCGAAGCGGCAGCGCTGTTCCAGCCGCTGCGCCTCCAGAAGACGGCCAGCCTTTTCAAGCTCTTGCAGCCGGTGCCTCAGTTCTTCCTTGATCGACTTGATGGCTTGATTCAAGGTCGGTCGCGGCGTCACATAGTGCGAATTGGCGTAGATCTTGACGCTTTTCAACTCGCCGGTCTTCTGCCCGGTCAGAGGGTCGAACTCGGTGATCGCTTCGATCTCGTCGCCGAACAGCGAGATGCGCCAGGCGCGGTCTTCCAGGTGGGCCGGGAAAATCTCGATCGTGTCGCCACGCACGCGAAACGAGCCGCGGACGAAGTTGACGTCCTGGCGCTTGTATTGCTGGGCGACGAGGTCGGCGAGCAGCGCGCGCTGGTCGAGCCGGTCGCCGATCTGCATCTGGAACGTCATCGCCGTATAGGTCTCGACCGAGCCGATACCGTAGATGCAGGACACCGAAGCGACGATGATGACGTCGTCGCGCTCCAGCAGCGAGCGCGTCGCCGAGTGGCGCATGCGGTCGATCTGCTCGTTGATCGAGGATTCCTTCTCGATGAAAGTGTCTGTGCGCGGGACGTAGGCTTCCGGCTGGTAGTAGTCGTAATATGAGACGAAATACTCGACGGCGTTTTCCGGGAAGAATTTCTTGAACTCGGAATAGAGCTGCGCGGCCAGCGTCTTGTTGGGCGCCAGGATCAGGGCAGGGCGCTGCGTCTCCTCGATCACCTTGGCCATGGTGAAGGTCTTGCCGGAGCCGGTGACGCCGAGCAGCACCTGGGTGCGGTCGTTGTCGTTGACGCCTTCGACCAGATCCTTGATTGCCGTCGGCTGGTCGCCGGCCGGCTCGAAATCCGAGACCATCTTGATGGCGATGCCGCCTTCGGATTTTTCCGGTCGGGCAGGGCGGTGCGGCGTCCACAGCACGCCGTCCTTGTGCAGCGGATTGCCGGATTCGATCAGCGCCGACAACGCGGCCACAGTGGCGGTGACGCCGCTGGAGGTCATGGTCTCGGCGTCTTCGAGAGAAATGTCGAGGCCGGCAACAGGATTGAGGCCGGCCGCGGTTCTCTCCCTGGCCGAGGCCGCGCCACCCATCGAAGTGCCGCGTGCGGTGCGGCCAGGGGAGGCAGAGCGTTCGGGAATCTTCTTTGCCACTTTCGGCGGCTTGGCGCCGCCGGAACCGCGCCCTTCCTTCTCCGCTTCCTGTTCGATCTGCTCGGCCCAGTCGGCGATCGAGCCGGTGAGCGGCGTGCCGGACAATTCGGCCTGCGGCGCTTCGGCAAAGCCGCCCTTGTGCAGCGGCTCCGACGCATCGAGGAAATCGGTCAGCGGGCTGCGCCGCTTGGGCGGCGAAGCACTGATATCACGCGCCGGCGAGGGCGTCTTCTTATCGGAGGGTTTGGCCATGACCCAAATATGGGAGGTATCGGCCAAAATGGAAAGAGCGGAGTGAAGAGGGGCACAGTGCCAGGCGAAGCTGCTGACAGAAGGCTGTCAGGAGGGCGTGATAGTCAAAATAGACCACCGTCACGCGAGAAATCGGTTTTCTCGATGATAGCGAAGCAACTCCTGATCCGGTAGAAAGCGACGCGGCATCCGCAATCGCGCGTCACCCATCTGTGTGATCTTGCTTCGGCTTTCGTGCTTCATATGAGGTGAGACAAGCATTCTCCCATCAGCCTCGAACGTAATCAACCCCAAGTCGAAGGCGCGATCATGAAGGCGGTTCAGGCAAATTCCGTTTCGTGGGTCAAGTCTACGTTCAATTTCAACAGACCAAGGTTTGATATGGCCGGCAACTAGCAACTCTGGTTGCTCAATTCCGGTAACAGCGCATTTAAAGTCGTAGGCGGAAAGCACCATGGTGCGAAATAGACCTTGCCGCGATCGTAATTTCGTTATCCCAAATCGATCAAGTGATCCTGGATTTTCGTACAGATAGACAGATGTGCCTTCGTCCGAAAACCCGGCGCTATCCCGCTTCTCGATCACGATCTGTCTTGATTCTTCTCGAAGAGATTCAAAGAACTCGGACCAAATCTCGCGATCGAGGGAACTGGCATGACTCATCCCAGATTGCGATATTGTCTCATCAAGGCTTGCGAGATTTGCAAGTTTGTACGCCACCGAGGCCGGCGTTCGACCTATTTGCAGCGCAAGTTGGATTATTTCCGGGTTGCCGCTATGGATTTTTCCGAACGGAGTCTGGACGTACAAGGCGACCGCCTTTCTCACCTCCTCCTCTGTCCACAGTCGTCGCTTCAATAGAACCAGCCTCGCTGATGAGCGCGACGAATTCGGCGTGCAAATTCAGCGACTGTCATCGAAAAAGTACAGTCTTCTACAGCTTCGCAAGCTTCAAGCGAGTGCAATAAATGGTCATCCTCATTTGTCTTGTCCGGGCGAAGTGGGGGGAGGCCGATCTTCTCTGGAATGAAATATTCGCCATCAAAGAGAAACGACCCTATCGTCTCGATATTAATCTTGCCTAGTAGCCTAAACTCCCCCCAAAATTTGTAATTAGAGGCGTCTCTATAAACGTATGAGACTTTTGTCATGAGCCGCTTTCCTTGAGGAAGGCGGCGTGTTTCCGATGGGTAATCTTCTTTTGGAACGAGAGACATCATGATTTTAGCTCTGGAAAATATGTGGATGGTTTTTCTAAATCCACACTATATACACCAAAGCGCTGAAGCATGACCGATTGAAACCAGTTCTTTTCGAGTTGATCACAGCTCAATTGAACCACAGCGCGAAGGTCAGGAATCCGGCGCCACCGAACTGGCGCTGGATCTGGTCGAACTCCCCGCTGGTCAGGATCCTGCCGCTTTCGAGATAGGGCGCGATGGCCGGGCCGGTGATCGACAGCACGAGGTCGAAGGGTTTCGGCTCGTCGAAGAAGCGCTTCATGTTGATGCCCTTGTCGGCGATACGGAAATGCGGCAGCAAGGCGCGGCCTTCAAGCAGGTCCTCGGCCATATCGAGCGTAGCGAGCCAGGCCTGCACCTGCTCCTCGCCGACGTCGAGGCCGGTGAGCGGGCTGGCGCCCTTCTGCTGCGGCCCGGGCAGCCATTCGCGGTCATTGTCGGTCTCGGCGCGGATCGCCTTCCAGTCCTCGCGCGACAGCCGGATCATTTCCATGAGATGGCGGCGCGCCGCCTGCCGGCGTTCCGGTTCGACCACGTGCCAGTTGACCAGATGCACCAGCGAGATGAAGTCGGCGATCCGCCATTCAGAGGAGAGAATGCTGCCGCTCATGCCGCCATCGGACGGGACGAGCGTGTCCTGCAGCGGAAGCTTGGCGCGCGGGAAGAGCATGTGGAAGGAGCCGTCGAACATGGTCCTGAAATCATGCGCCAGCCAGAAATCGGCCTGCGCCATCAGGAATTCGGCATAGCCCTGCAGCCAGTAGCCGTCGGCACGGTCAAAGCGGAAGGCGAGCGCAGGTGCGGCATCGCCCGTCGTGATGCTGCCTCGCGCCAGGGCCGCCATGATCGCGGCGCCGCTTTCATCAGGTGCAATGGCGCCGTCCTCGTTGAGATCGATGCCGAGGCGGGTGAGATCGACCTCCATGCCGATATCGGCGCCGGCGGGCACGGAGCCGAGCGTGGCGGCGGATTTTTCCAGCCGGTCGCGGAAGCCGACCAGGATGGCGCGGAATTCCTCATAGGTCAGCGGCCGGGGATTGGGATTGTCGGGCACGGGAAGCCGCATCAGCGGCAGCATGAAGGATTGCGGGCTCTCGAAACCATGGCGATGCAGGCCGCTCGCCAGGATCTCCAGCGCGGTGAAGAACTCGCCGGCGCCGGCGGCGTAGGCGGCTGCCGGATCGCCGGGTGCTGCCGCTTCCAGCGTTGCCAGTGCGGTGTTGCGTTCGGCCACGGTTTTCGCGGCGAACAGGGTGATTGCCGCTTCCGGCGTCGCGGCCGACGCGTAAGACAGTGGCAGGAACAGGATGAGGGCTGACGCCAGCAGGTTTGCAATTCGTGTCATCTTGTTCCTCCGCTGCACCATCTCTGATGGACCATACACGCATTTGGTGCGCTGCGCCCGATGCTAGGGAATGCGTCCACGGTTTCACTGCCTGATGTACGCGGACACGCTTCAACCCGTCCGGCAGACAGTCTACACAAGGCAAACAATTGGGCGTCGCGTGTCGAACTATCCGCTTTCCTACAAATTGTCGTGGCTGCCGCGCTTCCTTCGGCCTTCGCTTGGCGGCGATCAAGAAGGCTTTGCGGCGGCGGCTGCGACCTTGATCGAACCGCTGCCGGCGCAAACAATTCGGCTGGCGTTCGTCGGCGATATCTCGGCGGTGGCCAATGGCAGTGCGCCGGACTGCGATCCGGCGATTGCGGCGCTGCTCGCCTCCGCCGATCTGGTGGTCGGCAATTGCGAAAGCCCGGTGGTGGAGCGGCCAAGCGCGGCGATGGGCACGCGGCTTGGCACCCATCATGCGATGACCGAGCGGTTTCTCGCCGAGGCGCTGGCGGCCGTCGGCATAGCGCGTGAAAGGCTGGTGCTGTCGCTCGCCAACAACCATGTGCTCGATCAGGGTGTCGAGGGCTTCGACGAGACGCTTGCGGCGCTGGAGCGGCTCGGCATCCGCACCATCGGCGCCGCGGCGAAGGGGCCGGTCGAGCGCATTGCGATCGGGCCGCTCAGCATCGGCTTTGCCGCCTTCACGTTGTGGCGCAATGCCGATGCGACTTCGTCCGCGAGCTGCGTTTCGATGCAATCCGATCCGGCGCGCTGGCCGCGCGATGCATTTGACGGCCTTGATCTCCTCTGCGCGGTGCCGCATTGGGATTGGGAGTTCCGGCATTTCCCCAGACCGGATACGCGGGCGCTGGCCAGACGGTTGGCCGGCCATGGCGTCGGGCTGATCGCCGGCCACCATGCCCATGTCGTGCAGCCGGTCGAGCGGATCGGCAAGGCGCTCGTCGCCTATGGGCTCGGCGATTTTCTCGGCACCGCCTTTTCGCGCCAGCCATGGCCCGGCCGCATCGGCGGCATTCTCGTCGTCGATGTCAGCACTGAGGCCGGCACGCGCGCGGCGATCGCCGCCTACCGGCTGCACCCGTTCCTGCGGCTGCGGGCCGGCGACCACGAGCGACTGGTTGCGGTCGAGGCACTGGAAGGTCGAATGCGCGACAAGGCCGAAGGCCGGTTGGGCGCGATCTTTGGATGTTTTAGCGGCGATGGCTGATCTTGAGAAGTATGCGATAACCGGCGCTTGCAAGTCTGTTAACGCTACAAAACCTTGGATAATAGCAAAAGGGATGACTTTGTTGTTCTACGAAATGCCGGAAAACGGATAAGCATTTTTGCGGCTCCGGGACTCAAGACATAGTATGCCTTGATCACGGAGCGACCAAATCGACTTTGGCTCAAATAGCGATCTCTGAACTGCAAAAATTTTTGTAAAGGCGTCTCCCTGTATTTCCCGTCGAGCGCCGTGGCCATGAAGCAAAAAGTGTTTACTGTGTACGCCATCCGATTCAATGCAACCTTGCGCAAAACCACACGTATATTCTATGGATTGGTGGTCTTGGCAATGACTTTCTCGTGCCTTGTCTGGCCATCACAAAGCTATGCTCAGTCCAACAGCCCACCCCACTTGAATAATTTCGAGGGCAATCAGCGACAAAGTCCTGGTCCTGTAAGCGGCACCGCCAAAAATGCAGAGCGCTGCGAGGATCTGCAAGCCGAGAACGGATCAGAGATTTGCGCCCAATGGGCCGCCGTCCGCGCCGCTCAAGAAAGCGCCAATGCCGCCTCGTGGACTTTGTACGTCAGTGCAGTTGGCCTGTTTCTTCTTGTCCTTACCCTGTTCGCTACCGCCTATGCCGCTTTCGCGGCGCGCGATGCTGCGCTCGGACTGGTCCAATCCGAGCGACCGCACGTACGATTGTTCACGACCATTAAAACCAAAGACAAACTTGGCAGGATATTGTCGACGCAAGGCGTGACCTTCAAGAATTTCGGGCGCACTCCTGCTCTGATACGGAAGCTCCGCATTTCCTACGTTCTCGCTGATGGTCCTCCAGATCCTGAAAAGGAGAGCGCGTTCGAAAGAATTTATCCTGACGACTCTGTTATTGGACATGGTGAAACGTGGCCATACAAAGGGTTTGTTCCTCAGTTTCAGGGCAGAACAGTTAACGACCTAATCAAAATTCATAAAAAAACTGGTGAAAGGCTCTTTGTTTTTGGCAAGATAGTCTACATTGACTCTTTCGGTAAGGAACACTACACCAGATTCTGCCGGGAATTTACTGGTCGCAGCTTCACCTACAACCGGAATGATGTAGACCATCAGAAAAACCTCAACTACGCAACTTAGGGTCGGCCCGCTATCTCCGCATCTTTGCACATTCGGAATAAGGCCGTTAAGTGCTCAGAGCTTGCGAGGGGCGGGCGAAGACCCGTTCGCCCAGCAAAGCGCCGAAGCGACCCAACGAGCATCGCAACCAACTCTTTCCGAGCGGCCCACTGGCTGGCGACTTTCCCGCAGAAGCGGCTATCATGCCGAGGCACAGGCGGATTTTCGACGGGGGTGGCGATGGAAACTGCGGATTTCATGGCTGGTGAAGCTGACATCGCCGCTATCAAAAGCAATCTCGATGCCTATGAAGCCGAGAGAGCTTCGGCCTACCGGCAGGTCCGGTGGCGGGTGCCGCTGTTCATCGGCCTGGTGCTGGTGTTCGTGGCGCTGGTTGCGTGGCTCTTCAACAAGATCGCCGATCCCAACGAGCAATGGGTCTCGACGCCTCATGTGTTCCTCTATGTCGCGGGCTTCGTCGCGGCGATCGTGCTCTATTTCCAGGCAATCAAGCCGGCGAGCAGATTGCAGCAAACGACTCGCGAACGGCTGCTGCCGATCATCTTCGGCTTCATCGCGGAGATGCGCTACCAGCACGGCGTGACGCCGAACTCCTTCGACCGGCTGCCGCGCGAGGTGGTCGGTTCCTTCAACCGGCAGGCTTTCGACGACATCGTCTCCGGCCGCTATGAGGGGTTTCCGTTCGAGCTTTATGAGGCGGAACTGCGGGAAGGGACGGGCAAGGGTTCGTCGACCGCATTCAAGGGTGTCATCGTCGCCTTCGAAACCATCGCGCCGTTTCCCGGCATATTGGTGGCGACGCGCCGGGCCAATGTGGTCGTCGGCTTTTTCCGCGGCATGTTCGCCAGCAAGATGGAAGAACTGTCCAGCGGCGTGCCGGCACTCGATGCGGCTTACGAATTCCGCACCGACAATGCGCAGGCGGCCCAGCCGCTGGTGAGCGGCCGGCTGGCGCAGGCGCTGCAATGGCTCGGCGAAACATGGCCCGACGAGCCGGCGCGCGTCGCGCTCAACGGCAGCGACGGTTTTCTGCTCTTGCCGCAGCCGAAGAATTTCTTCGAGCTGCCCGATATCTCGGTGCCGCTCGATTACCAGACGCATGTCGCGCCGATGATATCGGATATCGGCGCGATGCTGGCGACGGCGGCGCTGGTGCGCAAGATCGGGGCGAGGGACGAGGCGGGTTAGTCCGGCTGGGCGATCAGCAATCGAAGCCGTAGTGGGTTCGCATGTAGTCGACTTCTTGCTTAGACATCGACTTGAACATCACACAAACGGTGAAACTGCCGACCTGGTGGCCGTTTCTGGTGTACCCCCAGTCGGAAATATCGTCCCGGTTGAATTCGATATACTGGCCGGCCGCGACGTTGCGGACAGCCTGCGGCTCATTGGCCAGTATCCCCCCGAATCCGGTTTCGGTCCGCTGGAACGGGATGACCCAGAAATGTTCGGTCACGTTTGCGTCCTTTATCATCACCTTCAGTTTGAACGTGTCCGTCCCAGGCGGCGGTGTTTGGGACAACGCCAGGAATTCATCCAGGCTGGCGCGTGCCTGTGCAGTCGCCGCCGCCATGTCCGGATCGTCCGGCGCCACCGCGACGACGCCGTCGTCGCCCTGACTGGGGTCCTGCGCCTCGGCGGATACAGGAGCAAGCGCCAGCATCAGGGACAGTATCACGTGGAATGCGTAGGTCATGGAATGGGTGCCCTTACAACGGTCGACATCATCATGCATTTGCTTCGAACTTTTTCAGTCCTGGCGCGAAGATTATCTCGATTGCAACTATAGGAAGCCACGCTTTTGATGGCGCAACCGCGCGGCGCTATGGTTTTTGCCAGAGCCCCACGCTATCGATGCGAGCGGGGGTGCATGATGGTCGAAGAACGCAAAGGGTTTCGCCTGTCGCGGCGGCTGCTGCTTGGCGCGGCGGTCGTCGGTGGGGCGGCGCTGTGGGGCGGGACGACGGTGGCGCGGCTGGCGCGCGGTCCGTCGGGACAGAAGAATACCGGACGCGTCGTCGACATAGACGGCATCCCGCTGCCGCTGGAGCCGCTGGCGACCTCTCCGGCCTTCGATCCTTCGCTGCCATGGTCAGCCAAGGGCGGCGCCATCAACGATGCCAGCGGCCTGTCGATGACGCCGGTCTACGGCGTGGTAGAGGTGCGCGAGGAAGACGACATCGCCAGGGCGTTGGCCTTCGCCCGTGCTAACGGGCTGAAAGTCTCGGTCGCCGCGGTGCGCCATTCGATGGGCGGCCACGCCTTCGACGACAATGCGCTGGTGCTCGACCTCAGAAAGTTCAACAAGATCAGCGTCGATGCAGCGGCCAGGACGATGACCTTGCAGCCCGGCGCTTGCTGGCACGACATCCAGAACCTGCTGCATCCGCGCTTCGCGGTGAAGGCGATGCAGTCGACCGACATCTTTTCGGTCGGCGGTTCGCTGTCGGTCAATGCGCATGGCATGGACCATCAGGCCGGCTCGGTGGCCGGTTCGATCCGCTCGATGCGGGTGATGCTGGCCGACGGTTCTGTGACGACCTGCTCCCTGAGCGAAAACGCCGAATTGTTCCGTCATGTCGTCGGCGGCTACGGCCTGTTCGGCGTCGTGCTGGAAGCGACGCTCGACATCGTCGACAACGCCGTCTACCGGACCTCGCGCGATATCATCAAATCGGACGACTTTCCGACGTTCTTCGCCGAGGTGCTGGAACCAAACAGGACGATCGGTCTGTTTTACGGGCATCTGTCGACGGCGCCGGGCAATTTCCTCGAGGACATGATCGTCTACCGTTACGACAAGGTTGCCGAGCAGCCGCCGCCGGACCAGCCTGATATCGGCGAGCCGGGCGGCGTTGGCCTGAAGCGGGTGATCATGAACCTGGCGAAATGGGGCAGCCTGTTCCAGGAGCTGAAATGGTTCACCGAAAAGACGCTGGAGCCGAAATTCGAGAGCTGCACGGTGGCGCGAACGGCGGCGATGGGAGAAGGCGAGGCCTGCCTCGTTACGCGCAACAATCCGATGCACGATTCGGTGCCCTATCTGTTCAACGACTTGAGGGACGAGACCGACATACTGCACGAATATTTTATTCCGCGCGCCGCCTATAATCCATTCATCGCCGAGGCGCGCGAAATCCTGCGCAAGCAGAGCCTGCCGGTGCTCAACGCCTCGGTGCGTATCGTCCACAAGGAGGACATCGCGCTGAATTATGCGCCGGAGCCGGCCTACTCGCTGGTGCTCTACATCAACCAGCCAACCGATGCCGACGGCAATGCCAGGATGCGTGAGCTGACACGGGCTCTGATCGACCTGACGATCAGGCATGGCGGGCGGTTCTTCCTGCCGTACCAGTTGCACTACACCGGCAAGCAACTGCTTGCGTCCTATCCGGAGCTGCCATCCTTCCTGGCGAAGAAACGGCAGTACGATCCGGCCGAGCTGTTCTCCTCGACCTTTTACCGGGCGCTGAAGGGGCTGAGCGGGACGGCATAGACGTCAGGAAAGGACTTCATGCCAAGAAAGTAGCGCTCTACGGCGCCCCCTCTGTGCTGCCGGACATCTCCCCCACAAGGAGGGAGATTGGCAGCTTGCTCGCCGCCTCTCGTCTTGCAACGTTGAAAATTGGCGAAAACGGTCGCGACATTCGATCTCCCCACCCGTGGGGGAGATGTCCGGCAGGACAGAGGGGGGGCCGTAGAGCGCTATGTTTCAGCCGTTCACCCTGTCGTCAGGCATTCAACCTTCGAGACCAACCGAGGGTCTACAGTCCCGTCGGCACCAGGCCGGCCAGCCAGTTCACGGATCGCTTTGCCGCGTCGGCAGTCGCCGAGGCGGCACGGCCAAGGTCGGTCTTGACCAGGGCATAGCCATTCTTCGTGCGATAAAGCACGCCGTCGTCGACCATCTGTTCATAGGCGACGGGCCGGGCGGAGGCGGCCTCCATGGCCGTCGTCGGCGAGCCGACCGGGACGCTCGGCCGGCGGCTCAATTCCGGCGGCAGCGGGCTTTCGGGTTGAACGGCCCGGCTGGCCGGCTTTAGTTCCGGGCGCGACGCCGTCTCGGCCAATTGCGAGGCGGACGACGAGCCCTTCGCGCGGCAAATGCCGGAGACCAGCGGGTAATTGAAATTGCGCTCATGCAGCATCTGGCTTTTCATCGCCGCTTCGCATTCGGCGACGGTCGACCATTTGGCCGGCGTCTCGCCGATATATTCGCAAAGCTTGGCGTCGCAGTCGCAGCCGACGATGGTCATGGCGACAAGGGCGGTCTTGATCACGGCATGGTCCCTTCGCGTTCCCTCTACCAGTCAGGGTAGAAAAAGGCAGGATTTGGCCGCGATCAGGGAATGTGCAAGGCGAAGTGTTGCGCAACGTTTCACGGGGCGGCGACTGTGACCGAAAAGCCTCAGTAGTCGTAGACATGCTCCAGCTTGGCGCCAGCCTTCATCAGCGCCGGCAGCACGGTGTGAAGCTTGCGCACGGCGACGGTCAGCCCGGTTCGGCGCGTGGCCGGTTCCGCCGGGATTTCATAGCTGAACAGGATGCGGGCGCCATCGGGAACGGCGATCTCGTCATTGGAGAGCGTGGTGACCAAGATCTCGTCATTGCCGCCGATCTCGACGAAGGAGATGCCCTTGCCGATCAGGCGCGGGATCATGTCGGTGAACACCTGGTAGCGCCGGGTGACGAAGATCGTGCCGTCGGCGCCGTAGTCGCGCTCGAGCAAGGTGTCCGGCTCGTTGCGCGTCGCTTCGCCGACAGGCCCCTTGGCCCAGACGTGGATGTCGAGCATGGCCGGTTCGGAGGTGGCCGCGACCGCCTGGCTGATCAGGTCGGCATAGAACTGCTTGATCGTATCGGCGAGGCCGAAGGCGAGCTTGCGTTCGCTGGTGCGGACGGAGCCATCATCCGGCGCCGGCTCGACGGCAAACAGGCCGGCGCGCTTTTCGGCATAGGGGAACTGATACCACGGCGTCT
This sequence comes from Mesorhizobium sanjuanii, assembly GCF_002529485.1. Taxonomy (NCBI): domain Bacteria; kingdom Pseudomonadati; phylum Pseudomonadota; class Alphaproteobacteria; order Hyphomicrobiales; family Phyllobacteriaceae; genus Mesorhizobium; species Mesorhizobium sanjuanii. Next base: position 82,251 of record NZ_NWQG01000043.1, on the reverse strand, counting down.
GATCGAGAAAGCCTGCATATTCGGCCGCCACCTTGGCCTGGTAGATGTCGGCGGCGGTCCGCCTGCCGGCGGTCGCTTCTGTGATGCGGCCGACCGTGTTCTCATAGGCCCATTGGATTGCATGCTCGATCGTATGGCTGGTGCCGATGATCACCAGCATCTGGTGGTTGGCGAGGTTGAACTTGTAGCCGGAGCTGGCGCGGATGACCATCGCATAGTCCTGCCAGTAGCGGCCGATACAGGACCAATAGGGAAAGCCGCTCGGCTGGTTCTTGTCGACGAAGCCGGCATAGTCGCGGGCGGCGTAGACGATCGCCCATTCCGGATAGGTGAGGAAGGTCGATTCCTCCGGCCGTTGGTAACCGGGGATTTCGGTGCGCACCTTGTCGGCCAAGGCCTTGGGCGGAGCGCCGTCGGCGATGCCCGGCAAAGGTGCGGTGTCGAGAGACGACGTGGTGAGAAAGCCATAGGCCAGCCCGACGATCGGGATGAGCACGACGATGACGACCAGCCAGAGGATCGCCTTGATGATGCGCTTTATCAGGCGGAGCAGGAACATGGCCGCTCAGGCCGTGGCGAAATGATCGTACACGCGCTTCGACAGCCAGAAGCCGACATAGACGGCGAAGCCGCCGATGACGAGGTGCGGCAGGTTGGCGAAGAAACGGGCCGGGAATTCAACGTCGTTCAGGGAGCGGAAGCCGTTGATGAAGATGCCGGCATCGAGGCAGCCGGAACCGGTTACCAGGCCGAGCACGCCGTCGAACAGATAGACTGAGCCAAACAGCTTGAAATAGAACACCGCCTGACGGTGCGAGATGAAGGCGGCGGCCAGCGCCCAGACGCCGGAAAAGGCATGCAGAAGGTCGTCATACCATTGCAGCGAGAACAATCCGAACAGATTGCCATTGGCGTCGTTGAAGGCCGGTATGTAGCCGATGGCGACGACGCCGAAGAACAGGAAGGCGTAGGCTATGGCAAGCTTCTGGATTAACGTCATGAAGTATCCCCCTCCAAGTGACGCTAAACGTTAGCTGATTTTGGTGCCAGTTGCAGCCCCAACCAAAAAGACCGTAAAAATTGTGGGGGATGCCGGGTCGTGGATGCCCGGTCGAAAAGACAGTCGGCGCCGGGATTTCTCCCAGCGCCTCCCTGTCAGATCAGGACACGGTCGCGGCAGCAACTTCCGTAAAGACGTCGCGCCATGCCGGCCTTGATTTTGACGGTCCTGCCAGTCCGCTACCCGAGAGCAGCGTCCGTTCGGGACCACGCCGGCCTTCACCCTTGCGAGCTTCATCCAGCGCGCCATCGAAGGTTTTTGCCGTCCTTCATGGCAGCATCGGTCCGCCGTTGGCGTTCGCACGCTTTCCGCGGCCCCGTAGGTCTCGGCATCCGTCCCTCCTGCAGGCAAGCCTGCTATCGTTCCGGGCCGTACGGGCCTCAGGAAATCCGCCGTTCCGCTTTGCCTTTCGGCGTGGCGATCGGTAGCCGCCTGAGATGGGTTCAATGTATGCCGGATAAGTGTCTTGGGGAACCGGCCCGAGCCTGTGAATAGCGGGATTATCGGGGACCAGTGCGTTTTTCGAGACAGGCCCGGCCTGGGGCGGGGTGAGGACATCCACGGCGAACATCGTCAAATATTCGGCGCTTGCTCCGCCGGCCGTCACGGGCTTCAATGCCGGCAAAGGATTCTTGGGCCGGTAAAGATTCTGGGCCGGCAAAGGATTTTAGGGCCGCGGCGCCCTCGACGTCCTTTGGGGGAGGTTGCTTGAAGGTCGGGGTGGTGCTCAATCCGATTGCAGGTGGCGGCCGGCTGAAACGGCATTGGCCCGAGATCAGTGCGTCGCTGAAAAAGCACTTCGGCGATTTCGAGTTGCGCGAAACGCAGGCCGAAGGCGATGCCGAAAGGCTGGCGCTCGACCTCGCGGCCAGCGGTTTCGAGCTGGTGATTGCGGCGGGCGGCGACGGCACGGCCAGCGAAACGGCCGACGGGCTGCTGCAGGCCTTTCAGGAACACGGCCGGACGGCCGCGCTCGGCCTTTTGCCTTGCGGCACCGGCATCGATTTCGCCCGCGGGCTCGACCTCTCCGGCGAAGTCGACCTGACGCTGAAGCGCATCGCCGGCGCCAAGCCCCGCAAGGTCGATGCCGGGCGCATCTGCTATATCGACGATCACGGCGCGCTGGCCAGCCGCCATTTCATCAACATCGCCAGCCTCGGCCTCTCCGGCGCCACCGACCGCGCGGTCAATGCCGACAAGCGCAAGGGCAAGGTCTCGGCCAGGGCGTTGTTCTATTGGCGCACAGTATGGGAATTCATGCGCTACCGGTTCCAGGACGTCAGGATCACCGTCGATGATGGCGCGCCGGTCGAGGCGCGCATGGCGCTGGTGGCGGTGGCCAACGGAAAATTCTTCGGCGGCGGCATGATGATCGCGCCGGACGCCGAGCTTGACGATGGTCAGTTCGACATCGTCATCCTGCGCGCGGCCGGCAAGCTGAAACTGATCTGGGACATCCGCCTGCTCTATGGCGGCCGGCATCGCAACCATCCGGCGATCACCATCCTGCGCGGCAAAAAAGTGGTTGTCGAACCGCTCGGCGATGTGGATAAGAACGGCGCGCTGGTCGACATAGACGGTGAGTCGCCCGGGCGCATACCGGCGACATTCGAGCTTCTCCCCGGTGCTCTGACGCTCAGATGTTGAATCAACGCGTTGAGAGATTGCTTCAGGTTGTTCCGCTCGCGATTCCGGCGATCCACTCAATCCACTGAAATCGCTTGATAATTACGCGAGGTCAGATTTCCAGTTTTGCCGGGAAACCGGGCGCGCGCAGCTCCGTTCCGACTGCATCTTCCAGCAGTTTGACGATCTGGGTCGACCAGGCACCGCCGCCATAGGCGGCCTTGCCTTGCTCGAAAATCGCGTTGACGCGTGAGGCCAGATCGAGCGGCACGCCGAAATCCTCGCCCATACGAAGCGCGAAGCCGAGGTCCTTCAGCGCCAGGTCCATGGTGAAGCCGATGTCGTAGGAACCGTTCAGCACGAGCTGGCTTTCGGTCTCGTGGACGAAGCTGTTGCCGGAGGAGGCGACGATCGCGTGATAGGACTGGGCAAGGTCGAGCCCGCCTTGCTTTGCCAGCATCAACGCCTCGCCCGCGGCGACGAGGTGGATGAAGGCCAGCATGTTGGTGATCACCTTGATCACCGCCGCGGCGCCGACCGGACCCATCAGGAAAGACTTCGCGCACATCGCTTCGATGGCTGGGCGATGACGCGCATAGAGCGCTGCATCGCCACCGACCAGCGCGGTGATTTTTCCGACCGCCGCCAGATGCACGCCGCCGGTGACCGGGCATTCCAAGGTCTCGATACCTTTCGCGGAGGCAAGTGCAGCGAGCCGGACGATCTCGTCACGGCCGTTGGTCGACATTTCGATCCAGCTGCCGCCCCTGGGCAGACCGTCAAGCAATCCGCCGGGGCCGGCCAGCACCGCCTCGCTGACCTTCGGCGAGGGCAGGCAGGTGATGGCGTTGCCAGCCCGCGCTGCGGCTTCAGCCGGGCTGTTCGCGGCGGTGGCCCCGAGTGCCACCAGCCGTTCGACGGCGGCGGGGTCGCGATCGAAGACGGTGATGGCAAAGCCGTTGCGGACCAGGCTGGCGGCAAGGTTGCCGCCGAGATGGCCAAGGCCGATGAAGGCGTAGCTTTCGCTCACGGCATCAACGGCGTCTGCATCATCTGCAGATGCAAGTCCTTGCCGTTCCAGGGATGCGCCTCGCAGACGGCTTCATCGAGTTCGACGCCAAGGCCGGGTTCCCTGGACGGGATGACGTTGCCGTCCTGCCATTCGATCTTCTTCTTGAGCAGCGTGGCGTGGAAGCCGTCCCATTGCTTCAGCGATTCCAGGATGAGGAAGTTGGGCAGGGTCACCGCGAGCTGGATGTTGGCGGCGCCGACGATCGGTCCGCAATAACAGTGCGGCGCGACCTGGATGTGGTAGGCCTCGGCCATGGCGGCGATCTTCTTGGTTTCGAGAATGCCGCCGGAGCGTCCGAGGTCCGGCTGCAGGATGGTCGCGGCGCGGTTCTCTATGACACGGGCGAACTCGAACTTGGTTGTCAGCCGCTCACCGGTGGCGATCGGGATCGACGTGCCGCGGGCGACCTGCGCCATCACCTCAGGCATGTCGGGTGGCACCGGCTCTTCGAACCACAGCGGATCGTAAGGTTCGATGGCGCGGGCGAGGCGCAGCGCGCCTGATGCGGTGAACTGGCCGTGGGTGCCGAACAGGATGTCGGCGCGGGTGCCGACAGCCTCGCGGATCGCCTTGACCATGCGGGTGGAGACATCGATGTCGATGAGGCGCGGCTGGTGACCGTCGAAGGCGGTGTAAGGGCCGGCCGGATCGAGCTTCACGGCATTAAAACCCTGCTCGACATATTCGAGCGCGCAGGCCGCGGCCATCTCAGGGTCGTTGTAGACGTTCCTGCCGTCCGGCGCGTCCTCGGAATGGACGCTGCCGGTGTGCGGATAAAGGTAGGTGTAGGAGCGCAGCGTCTCGTGCACCTGGCCGCCGAGCAGCTTGAAGACCGGCTTGTCGGCCTCCTTGCCGATGATGTCCCAGCAGGCCATTTCAAGCGCGGAGAAACAGCCCATGCCGGAAACATCCGGGCGCTGGGTGAAGCCCGAGGAATAGGCGCGGCGGAAGAAGTTCTCGATATCGTGCGGGTCGCGGCCGATGAGGTAGCGCTCGGCCATGTCCTCGATCATCCTGGCCGTGACGTGGCCCGAGAAGGTGGCGTTATAGGCTTCGCCATAGCCGACGACGCCGCCATCGGTGGTGAGCTTGACGAAGATGAAATACTTGCCGCCGATGCCCGGCGGCGGGTTGCCGACAACCCAGGTCTTGACGTCGGTGATTTTCATTTTTGGTCCTCCAGAACCAGTTCGGCGCCCTTCCATCCGGTCATGATCGAGGCGGCGTTGGTGTTGCCGGTGATGTTGTCGGGAAAGATCGAGGCGTCGATGACGCGCACACCGTCAAGGCCGTGCACTTTCAGCCGCGGATCGACGACGGCGCGCGCGGGGTCCGGCCCCATGCGGCAGGTCGAGACCGGGTGATAGACGGTGCCCGAGCGCTTCCTGAAATCGGCGATCAGGTCGGCGTCGGACTGGATTGACGGACCCGGCAGAACCTCTTCCTCGATGATTTCGGCCATCGCCGGCATCGAGGCGATCTTGCGCACGAATTTCACCGCCGCCAGCATTTCATCGACATCGGCGTTGGTGGAATAGGCGTTGGCGGTGATCCTGGGATAGTCGCGCGGGTTGCTGGAGCGGATCATGATCTCGCCACGGCTCGACGGGCGGCAATTGGACAGGCCGATGGAAAAGCCCGGCCAGGGATCCGGCGTCAGGATCGGGCGTTCGCCGCTTTTCGGGATGACGGTCGAGAAGGCCTGGAAATAGAGCTGCATGTTGGGCCGGCTGGCGGCCGGGTCGGTGCGGAAGAAGCCGCCGGCATTGTTCATCGACAGCGACAATGGGCCGGAGCGCATGAGGATATATTGCATGCCGACCAGCAACTTGCCCCACCATGGGCGCAGGATCTGGTTGAGCGTCGGCAGTCTGCCCTTGAATGTATAGTTGATGCCGACATGGTCCTGCAGGTTTGCCCCGACATTCTCGTTGGCATCAACCATCGGAATGCCCAGCCCCTTGAGCAGCGCCGAGGGTCCGATGCCGGACAGTTGCAGCAGTTGCGGCGAGTTGACCGAACCACAGGACAGGATCACTTCGCGTCCGGCGCGGGCGGTTCTCGTCTCGCCGTTCTGCAGATATTCGACGCCGACGGCGCGCTTGCCCTCGAACAGGATCCGGGTCGCCAGCGCATTCATCTCGACGCGGACGTTTTTGCGCTTCATCGCCGGGCGCAGGAAGGCGCGGGCGGCCGACATGCGGCGGCCATTCCTGGTGGAGATCTGGTAGATGCCGACGCCTTCCTGCGAGGCGCCGTTGAAATCCGGATTGAGCGGCAGGCCGGCCTGCTGGCCGGCGGCAAGGTAGCGATTCGTCAACGGATGGACCGAATTCGAACAGTCGGTGATGTGCAGCGGCCCGCCGGCGCCGCGCCAGCGGTCGGCGCCAGCTTCATTGTCTTCCAGCGCCTTGAAGGCGGGCAGGATATCGTCATAGCCCCAGCCGGGATTGCCGGCGGCCGCCCAAGCGTCGAAATCCTCGCGCGCGCCTCTGATCCAGACCATGGCGTTGATCGAGCTCGAGCCGCCAAGCAATTTGCCGCGCGGCCAGTGGTCGGCGTTGCCGGCAAGGCCGGAATCCGGCTCGGCCTTGTAGTTCCAGTTGACCGCCGGATCGAAGAAGGTCTTGCCGTAGCCGAGCGGCATCTGCACGTAAAAGCGGCGGTCGGTGCCGCCGGCTTCCAGCACCAGAACGGAGAAGCGGCCGGAGGCCGACAGTTTGTCCGCCAGGACCGATCCGGCCGAGCCGGAGCCGACGATGATGAAATCAAAACTCTGCATGATGGATGCGGGCTGCTCCGGAAATCTGGCCGCAGCCTAGACGGCGCACGCTTCCCAAGTCGCCGTGCCTTCCGGCATCGGTTGTGAAAAAAGCGACCGGCGGTGCCAGGTCGGGTTGCGGGCGATTCCGACATTCGCGCTTGATATCTATGGGGGTCGACATCTTATGCGATGGCTCCCCAGACGGCTGCGCCCTTGCATCGACCTTCACTACGTCTTACGTTTGGCATATCGATCAAATGAGGGTATGACAATGTCGAACACTGCAACCCTGTCCTCGAAGTTCCAGATATCGATCCCCAAGGCGATCCGGACCGCCCAGCATTGGGAGGCGGGCCTGACCTTTGCCTTCATCCCGAAGGGAACGGGCGTGCTACTCGTCCCTGTGCCGAAGCGCGAAGCGTTGAAGGGGCTGGCGACGGGCGCTTCGGCGACGGAATATCGCGACCGGTCGGACCGTTTCTGATGGTGCTCGTCGATACCTCGGCTTGGATCGAATGGCTGATAGGCTCTCCGACCGGAGAGCAGGTGGCCGATCATCTGCCCGAGCGAGCCGACTGGCTCGTTCCGACCATGGTGCAGTTGGAACTCGCAAAATGGCTCACTCGCGAAGTAGGCGAAGACAAAGCTGATCAGACCATCGCCTTTACGCAGGTCTGCACGGTGGTCCCGCTTGACACGGAAATCGCCCTGGCGGCCGCCGAAGCCTGCCGGAGGCACAAATTGGCGACCGCAGATGCGATCATTTTCGCGACCGCTCGAGCGCATGACGCGACGCTCCTGACTTGTGACAAGCATTTCGAGAGCCTGCCAGATGTCACCTTCATCGAAAAGATCCAGAGCTGACCTTGTTCGGGCCGCGGGGTGATGCGGAATTACGGTGACAGTGCACCATTCCTTCGTCGCTGACTCGTTTTTCTGGGTTGCAAATATGGTCAAGTGCACCGTTATTCGTAATTCACGTCACCATCAGCATTTTGCTTGAAATAATAACGCATGATCGGGCGGGCTGGCACATTGCGAGCGACAACGCTGAATCCGGCGCGGGCGAAAGTGGAGGCATATCCACTGCCGGAAGCGCTCGGCGACACGTCGGCGTCAAAGGGATAGGCTTCGAGCGCAGGGGCATGTGCGCGCCGCGCAGTTTCCAGCGCCGCTGCGATCAGGTGGGATGTGACGCCCTGCCGGCGGTATCTTTTTCGCACGTAGAGGCAGGACAAGGACCAGACCGGCACATCATCCACCCGCCTGAGCCCCCACAGCCGATCGAGCCAGGGCACGGCATCTCGCGGTGTCACCTGGCACCATCCGACAGCCTTATCGCCGTTGAAAACAAGTACGCCTGGGGAAGGACCATTCTCGACGGCTTGCCGGAACGCGGCCTTGTTTTCCTCGCCCGGTCGCTTTCGATAAGAGCTACCGATGCGCCCGTACATGCACCAACAGCGACTGCAGACTGCGCTCTCATCGAACAGCTCCTCGAGCGCGGGCCAAAGATCTGATGTCAGAGGGCAAAAGGTAAGTTTCATGTCGGCTGCCTTCCTCAACTCACTTTGCACAGTCTAGCACTTGCTGGTACGCGTTGACGCATCGGCGCCATGCCGATACGTGATTGGAACTGTCGGTCTGGGGGAATTTCCGCATGGTGCACTACGCTGAAGGCCAGCCGATCGGCGACCTAACGCTGAGAACCCTGGCGATGCCCTCCGATGCCAATGCGGCAGGCGACATTTTCGGCGGCTGGGTGATGGCGCAGATGGATCTTGCCTGCGGCATCCGCGCCGCCGAGCGCGCCAAGGGCCGGGTGGTGACGGCGGCGGTGAAGGAGATGTCGTTCGCCAAGGCGATGAAGATCGGCGACACGCTGTGCATCTACACCCATGTCGAACGCGTCGGCCGCACGTCGATGACGCTCAAGGTCGAGGCCTGGGCGCAGCGCTACCTTTCCGACCTGATGGAGAAGGTCACCCATGCCGATTTCGTCATGGTGGCACTGGACGGCGAAGGCAAGCCGAAGGCGGTTCCGGCGGAAGGCTGACCGGCCAGATCTCCAAGTTTCGATATCGCCAGCAGGACCGACACGGCGCGCGGTCCTGCAGGCCGATTCTGTGTGAAGCGTCTCACAGTCCCGTTCGCACATTTCCGGGACCATGTCCGGCAGGGCATGGGGGAAGACAATGCGTCAACGATTGCTGAACGGCGCATTGGCGGGCGCGCTTGCAGCCCTGTTCTGCCTGTTGGCCGCAACCGCCTATACGGAGGTCAAACAGGGCAGGGCAGAAGCCGGCTGCGCCTTCGAAAACCACATCCTCGAGAGACAGGCGGCCAGGTGCGAAAACTGCGCTTCGGCGGCGTGCGGCACCGGTGCGGCGACCACGCGCAATTGCGGTGAAGGGGCGAGCTGCGCCACCGACGGCAAGGCGGCCGACCTGGCCCCGAAATCGACGCGTACCGGAAGCCGTCCGCGGGCCGGGATGCCGATGCAGCCGTAGGATACGCCGACGCTGCGCGCCGCGCGCAAACCCTTGCAGCGCAAGGGTTTCAGGCGTGAATGCCGTCGAACTTCGCCCGCGCCGCCTTGACGCGTTCGGTGTTCTTGCGCGCCCATGCGCCGAGTGCCGCGACCGGCACCAGCAGCTCGCGGCCGAGATCGGTCAGCTCGTAGTCGACACGCGGTGGGATGGTCGGAAACACGGTGCGGGTGACGAAGCCGTCGCGCTCCAGCCCGCGCAAGGTGGTGGTCAGCATCTTCTGCGAGATGCCGCCGACGGCCGTTCTCAATTCGTTGAAGCGCAGCGGGCCGTCGCCGAGCTTGCCGACGACGAGAACGGTCCATTTATCGCCGACGCGCTGCAGGATCTCGGAGACGGCGCGGCAGTCCTCGGTGTTATGCGGGTGCCTCAGTAACAAAAACGTGCCTCCTTGCACTTCGAGTCTGCGGTATCTCATATAGCGCCGGTATCCAAACGATACCACAATTTCCCGGAAGGAGAGCCCCTCTATGTCCAAGCCCAAAATCGCCATTGTCGTCGGTTCGACGCGCGCCGCGCGTTTCGCCGACGTCCCGACCGAATGGATCGCCAAGATCGCCAGGTCGCATGCCGACATCGATGTCGAAGTCGTCGACCTGCGCGATTTCCCGCTGCCGTTCTTCGACGAGGTCGCATCCTCCGCCTGGGCGCCGTCGCAGAACGAAGTGGCACAGCGCTGGCAGAAGAAGGTCGCCGAGTTCGACGGCTTCATCTTCACCGCCGCCGAATACAATCACGGCCCGACCGCCGTGCTGAAGAACGCCATCGACTACGCTGCCAACGAATGGAACAAGAAGCCGGCCGGCTTCGTCGGCTATGGCAGCGTCGGTGGCTCGCGCGCCGTCGAACAGCTGCGCCTTTACGCCGTCGAGCTGCAGATGGCGCCGGTCAAGTCGGCCGTCCATATCGCCTGGGGCGATTTCCTTGCCGTCCGCCAGGGTGAGAAGAAGCTCGAAGAGATCGAGCATCTGAACCAGGCTGCCACCGCGCTGGTCAACGACGTCGCCTGGTGGGCCAAGGTGCTGAAGGCGGCGCGCAAGGCTGACGCGATCGCCGATGAAGCCAGGGCGGCCTGATCGCCTGTCTGAATTATCCTCCCAAGGATATGGGGCGGCGCTTGCGCCGCCCTTTTCAATTTCTTATCGGGGTGCCGCGACTCCAGCGTAGTGGCTTCCCAATTGCCAGAAGGGCAGCGGGAACCGCCCGCGCTCCTCTTCGACAAGGTGGAAGCCCGCCCCGCGGATCAGGCGCAACGGATCGCGGTTGAGGTGGCAGCCGCCGGCGAACTGTCCCCATCGCCGGTTCAGGCGCTCCTGCCACCTGCGGCAACGCGGCTCCTCGGCCTGACCGTGCTCGATGAAAATCAGCCGGCCCGTGGGCTTCAGGACGCGCCGGATTTCGGTGAGCGCCGCCTCAGGGTCCGGAATGGTGCAGAAGGCATAGGTGACGACGACCGTGTCGGCGAAGTCATCGGTCAACGGCAGGCTTTCGCCGCTGGCCCGGAGGCATTCGACATCGAATGGCAAGGAACGGCTCTGCGGTCCGGCCAGGCCGAGCATCGTGCCGTCGGGATCGATGCCGACCAGTCGTTCTACTCGGGCGGGGTCGTAGTAGGGAAGGTTCAGGCCGGACCCGAAGCCGACTTCGACGACAATGCCTTCTGCCCGCGGAATCATGCGCTTTCGCATGTGCGCGAATGCGTTGGCCGAACAGCCGGCGTGAACGAGATAGGGAGCAATACAGCGTGCGTACCAGGAGAGACAGGATTGGCACATGTCTCAGCCTCCTTGCCCTGTGTTCGCGGGGCCATTCGGGACGCCATCCCCGGCAAGGGCTTCGAACGTGCGATGGTGGGGGAGAGTATTGACCAGTGGCATTTCTCGCTCCAAGGGAGTGTTCCTATCGGGCCCGATCGGCCCGACGTCGTGGGGTAGATAGAAGGCCGGCGTCCCCTCAACGTCCCCGCTCGGCCGCATGCGGACCGATGGAACGATTGGAGTTCCAATTTCTGGGTTTTCCGGAGTTCCGTCAGAACGGGAAGCGGGTGGAGCTCGGCTTGCGCAAGGCGGCAGCGCTCCTCATCTACCTCGCCGAAGCCGGCCGGCCCGTGGCGCGCGAGGTCGCTGCCACGCTTCTATGGCCCGAAACCGACGAGGAAGCCGCACGGGCACGCCTTCGGCGCACACTGTATAAAATCCGCATCGCGTTCGGCAACGAGGTCATCACTGCCACCGGAGCATCCCTCGGTCTCTCCGTCGAGGTCGACTCCCAGGCTTTCGAGCATGCCTGCAATGTCGGTCCTCTCGACGCGGCAGTCGACATCTATAAGGGCGACTATCTCGCCGGCTTCTCACTCCCGGATTGTCCGGAATTCGAGGAATGGGTCTTTTTCAGGCGCGAGGCTCTGCGCAGCCGATTGGTGCAGGCACTGGAGCGGCTCGTCGAAGCAAAGATCGCCGGCGGGGAGCCTCGCGCCGGGGTCGTGCATGCGACACGCCTGGCGGAGCTGGACCCTTTGAGCGAAAGCGCACACCGTCACCTGATCCGTGCCCATCTGGCGGCTGGGGACAGGGCGGCAGCCGAGCGCCAGATCGAAGCTTGCGTCCGGCTGCTGCGAGAGGAACTCGGTGTAGCGCCTGATCCCACCACGCTTGCCTTGGGTGAGCCAACCAAGCTAGCCACTTTGGACGTTCCCAGAACGCGCTACGTCGAAGTGGACGGCATCCATATCGCGTTCCAGATCGCTGGCAGCGGCCCGCTGGACATCGTGCTTGTCCCGGGGTTCATTTCGCATGTAGAGCGGGTCTGGGAAGACAGAAGCTGCCGCGCCTGGATATCAGCGGTTTCGCGCCTGGGCCGCCTGATCCTCTTCGACCGGCGCGGCATGGGGCTTTCCGACCGCGTCGGCGCTCGTCCGACCGTCGAGGCGACGGCGCAGGATATTCTGGCAGTCATGAATGCGGCCGGCAGCCGCCGTGCCTTGCTCATCGGCGCGTCAGAGGGTGGGCCGGGTTGCATCCGTTTTGCTGTGGATCACCCCGATCGCCTGAGCGGCCTTGTTCTCTGGGGTTCCCTGGCCAAAGGCAGCCACGCGCCCGACTATCCTTTGGCCCTGACCGTCGCGCAATACGAGCTGTGGACGCAACGGCTGATCGCCGGCTGGGGTGGCCCGGCGGAAATCGGAACCTTTGCCCCGAGCCTCGCCGGCGACCGCCAGGCGCAGAACTGGTGGGCCGGATTGCTCAGGGCAGCCTCCAGTCCCGGCGCGGTCGCGGGCCTGCTCGAAGCGCTGCGTGATACCGATGTGCGTCATCTGCTTGCAAAGGTCTCGGCCCGGACGATGGTTCTTCACCGCTCCGGCGACCGCGCCGTGCGCGTCGAGGCCGGGCGCTTTCTCGCGGCCCAGATCCCAGGCGCGCGATTCATCGAGGTCGACGGTGACGACCACTGGTTTTGGGTCGGCGACCAACAGAAGCTGCTCGATAGCATCAGCGCGTTTGCACGACGCGGTTGATCGCGCGGCTCGTGCGATGTCACCGCACGGCTTCGCGGTGGCCGCTTGGCAGGCGCGTGGCGATGAGCTTGTCGATGCGGCGGCCGTCGAGGTCGACGACCTCGAAGCGCCAGCCCTGCGCGTCCACACATTCGCCGGTCGCCGGCAGATGGTGCATGTGCGACAGCACGTAGCCGGCGACGGTCTCGTAGTCGCGGTTCTCCGGCAGGTCGATGCCAAGGACATCCGCCATCTCGTCGGCCTGCATGTAGCCGGCGAGCAGCCATGAGCCGTCGTCGCGCTTGACGGCGTTTTCCTCGTCGCCGGCATCGAGGTCCGCCCGGAAGACGCCGGTGATGGCTTCCAGTATGTCGGCGGGCGTGACGATGCCTTCGAAATGGCCGTATTCGTCGTGGACCAGCGCCATCGGCACATCGGATTCCTTGAGTTTCGAAAGCACATCCAGCGCGTCGGCCTGGTCATGGACGATGGGCGCGGCGCGCACATGCCGGCGCGGGTCGAGCGCGCGGCCGCCAAGCATGGCGGCCAGCACGTCGCGGGTCTGGACGACGCCGATCATGGCGTCGACGCCGCCATCGCCGGCGGGCAGGCGCGAATGCTGGGTCTCCATCAGCAGCTTGCGGATCGCCGCGTCGTCGGACTGCAAATTGATCCAGTCGACCTCGGTGCGCGGCGTCATCACTGCGCGCACGGCGCGGTCGCCGAGCCGCATGACGCCGGCGATCATGCGCCGCTCGTCGGATTCGATGGTGCCGTGATGCTCGGCCTCTGCGACCAGCATCTTGATCTCTTCGTCGGTGACCTTCTCCTCGCTCTCACCGCGCTGGCCAAGCAGCCACAGGATGGCGCGGCCGGAAATGTCGAGCAGGAAAACCAGCGGGGCGGCGACAGTGGCGAGGATGGTCATCGCCGGAGCGACCCTGGCCGCAACGCGTTCGGGATCGCGCAGCGCGATCTGCTTGGGCACCAGTTCGCCGACGATCAGCGAGAAGTAGGTGATGACGGCGACGACGATGCCGACGCCGAGCGGGTCGGCAAGATTTTCGCGAATGCCGGTCGAAGCCAGGAAGGCGGACAGCCGTTCGCCGAGCGTGGCGCCGGAAAATGCGCCTGAGAGAACGCCGACCAGGGTGATGCCGATCTGCACCGACGACAGGAATTTGCCGGGGTTGGAGCCAAGCGCCAGGGCGCGGCCGGCACCGATGACGTTTCGGTCGATCATCGCCTTGAGACGGGCAGGCCGCGACGAGACGATGGCAAGTTCGGACATTGCCAGAAGGCCGTTCACGCAGATGAGGACGACCACGATAGCGATTTCAGCGTAAAGCATGAGGGGTCAATAGCATCGTGGCGTGGTCTTCGAAAAGCCTGTGTCCAATCTTCGCCGACGATCGCGCCTAGGGCAATTGCCTGAGCACGCCGATCACCGCCTTGCCGTCGGTGAAATAAGGGTCGCCGCCGCCGTTGCGCCCGGTCCTGGTCGCACCGATGCCGGGGATTTCACTGGTCGAGATCAGCATGCCGGCGGCGGTAAGGTCGTGGATCAGGAAGTCGCGTTCGGCGTCGATGTCGGGACCGATATGGTGGGTGATCGCGCCGGTATCGTGGCTGAGGCCGACGCCGCGGTCGAAGCTTGCCGAACCCAGCCAGAGCGGCCGGCCATCGTCGCCGGTCGTATCGGTATGCCAGAAGCGGACGTGATGACGCCGGTCGGCGCTGTCGCCGACCGGTTTTTCGAAGGCCAGATCCTGGGCACGGCCTTCGAACAGCAGTCGGCTGACCGGCGCGTCGGGATAGGGGCGGCCAAACAGCACGCTTTCGCCGATCTCTATCGCGGTCTTCAGCGTAATGGCGTCGGCGGTATCCCACCCGGCAACGGCGAAGGCGTGGACGAGTTCCTTTTCGGTGCCGACAAGGCCGACATTGATCGGATCGCCCGGAATGCCTTGCGGCGTGTGCGTCACCATCTCGAAGCTGTGCGAGCGGAAGTTGCGGTCGCGGAAAGTCCAGAACTCAGGCGCGGCGAAATAGGCGAAGGCGAGATAGAAGGCCAGGAACGCCACCAGCCAGGTCGTCGCACGTCGTTTAAGGCTTCGTTGGCCCATGATTGCCGCCCCAGCGATATGGCGTCACTTTACGCGGCGCAGCAGACCTTGGGCAGGGGCATCCGTTCCGTGCCGGGCATCCGATTTTCCGAAGACCGGCATCCACTTTTGGGTCCGGCACGCTTCAGCGGCAGGCGCGGTAGCCGTTCCTGCGGTTCTTGATGTCGAAATGGAAATGGTTGCGGTGGTCGTAATTGTAGCCGGGGCCGAGCACTGTCGTGAAATACTGGCAGCCGTCGGCGCGCACATTGTTGAGGAAGCCGCGCGTGCGGAAGGCGAACAGGCCGGGCTTGCGCACGTCGATGTCGTCGCCATTGTTGAGTTCGATGCTCATGACGTCGAGCGCGTTGCCCTTGCCGTGCTCCGACAGCACGCCTTCGCCGGCGATCCTGCGGCAGGAATAGCTCGAACCCTGGTGGATGGTCTTGACGCCCGAGAAATAGCGCCAGCGCGCAGACGGGACGAGTTCGTTCCTGGTCCAGCCGGCGAAAGTGGCGGCCATGTCGCAGGTCAGGGTGGCGGCCGGCTTCATCTGGATGCTGCCGATGGCCGAGACCTTGACGGGGTAGTCGATGCCGCATTGGCCTTCGTGGATGGGCGCCAGATCGGTGTAGACGACGCCGAGACGCTGCAATTCCTTACGGCAGTCGGTCTCGCTGGCTGGCATCTGTTCGGTCGGCGCCATAGGATCGTCCATGCGCGGATAGGCGGCCGTCATCATGTCGGGATTGGACGGGACAAGCCTCTGCATACCGGAATATTGCGGCACGGCCGAGGTCTGGGAGCCGACGTCGACGGCCGGCTGCAGCGACAGCACGCTGCCGGTATTGCAGGCCGAAACCGCGACAAGGGCAAGCCCGGCGGCCGTCATCGCGGCACGTTTCGATTGGCGCGCGGCGGCGAAAAACACGGCGCGAAATGTCCCGGCCATTGGCGGAATCCCGTTGACGGATAGCCGGCATTTTAACGATCAAGGGTAAAGGAAAACTCAGCGGCGGCGTTCACGCCTGCGGCCGAATTGCGGCATCGCTCACTGACAGAACGTGCCGCCGTTGCGGCGCGGTTCGAGGTCGAGATGGAAATGCAGCGCATGGTCGGCATCACTGCCCGGCCCAAGCACGGTTTTGAACGGCCCGCAGGCCGCCTTGCGCACGGCATTAAGGAATTTCGCGTCCTTCTCCGGCGGCGCCGGACCGATGCCGATCCGTCTGCCGTCCGAAAGCGTGAACCCCGATATGTCGAGCGCGTTGCCGAAGGCGTGTTCGGACAATTTTCCTCCGGCGTGGCGCGGCCGGCAGACAAAGGCCGAGGCCTGGCTGATCGATTTGAGGTCAGCGCCGAATTCTTCCTTGGCCGCCGGCTGGACGACATTGGCGGCAAAACGCGCGGCCGCCTCGGCCATCTCGCAGTTGAGCTCGGTCTCCGGGCCGATGGCGATCGATTTCCCGAGCGTCTTCAGCGTGATCGGATAAGGGATCGAACAGCCGATTTCGAGATTGTGCTCGGGCTTGTGTTCCTCGAAGTCGACGCCCATCGATTTCAGCCGCCGCCGACAGGCAAGCTCCTCGTCCGGCATTTTTTGTTCCGGCACGTCGGCCGAACGCGGATCGGGCAGCATCTTTTCCTCTTGCGCCTCGGCCGGTTTTTCCGGCGGTTGCGGAGCTACGGCTGGCGGCTGAGCCTCAGGTTTCGCGGTGTCGGGCTTTTGCGTTGGAATTGGCGCCACGGCCGGCGGCTCAGGCTCGCTTTCCGTATCGGTTGACGACTCCGGTGTGGGCGACGCGGGATGTGCTTCATTAAGCCGATCGGACGCACCGATGGCCTTCGGACCTTCGGTCTTTTGCTCTTCGATCGGCTCGGCGTCGGTCTTCTGCCCCTGTGCGGGGCGGGCCTCAGGCACCGGAATAGCATCGCGCGGGGGCTGTGGATCCGGCGTGGTCTGTTGCGTCTTGTTCTGCTTTATATGCCGGTGACCGCGCGATTTAAGGCGATGCTTGTTGCGCGATTTCAACGGCTGGTCGGCCCGTGGCGTCAGCGGCTGCTCCAGGCGCGGTGTCAGCGGCTTGTGCCGCCGGTGATGTTTGGCGTCGGCTGAGGTGACAAGCAAACCGGCCGCCACGATGGCCAGCGCCAAGCCGCAGATTCTGGAAAGGACAAGCGCCGCCATTTGCCCTAAACGGCGCGGGCCTTGGTAAGTTGCTGTACAAAGCGCGTACGCCCGATCACGATCGGTGACGGCAGCGTTACGCACCGATGGCTTCCAGCCCTTCCTCCAGCCAGTCGGCGAGCAGCGGCATGCCGAGCAGATATTTGGCGGTGCGCTTGTTGGCGCGCTCGCGCGCGGCCACCAGCGCGTCTGCCCATTCGGAAGCGTCATAGTCGCCGCGGCCGACCCAGGCGAGTGCCACGAGTTCGGCCGCCTCGTCCACATTGAGGTCGTTGATCAGTTCGCGCAGTTCTTCTTCGGTGAGGTTTTCCGAGCTTTCCTCGGCCAGGCCGTCATGATGGTGGTTGTCGTGCGCCTGCCCGTCGAGCTCTATCTCGTGCTCGGCGCCGTCGGCATAGTCTTCGTTGACAGCGGCGCTCAGCGCCTTTGCCTTGAGAATGAACAGGCGCACGGTATCGGGACCGATCGAAAGCTCCCATTCCTTTTCAAGGCGCTGCTGCACTGGCCTTTCTCCGCATGCTCCGTTTGCCGGATGATAGCGAATTTGCAGCGCACGTCACGTCACGTTCGGCTCGCAGTCTTTACCATTGGCAAATTTCGGCGGACCTGCGCGCATGTCGGCTTCGATCGGAGGCTGGTTGTCGGTTTCTGGCATTTGCGGGATGAAACGGCTTCCGCCCGGCGTTAATGTGGCATTGTTCTTGTCAAGGAGGCTTCGATGCGCAGACGATTGTTGATTCAGGTCATGGCTGTTGCGGTTCTGCCGCTCTTTGCGGCGCCCGGCTTCACGGCTGGCGAGGGTGGAGGCGGTGGTAGCGGCGGAGGTTCCACGCAATGCAAGAAGGGTGAGGTCTGGGACAAGAAGAAGCAGAAATGCGTGCCGCCGAAGTACGGCATGCTGGACGACGACAACATCTATGAGGCCGGCCACGACCTGGCGATGGCCGGGCGTTATGACGAGGCGATCGCCGTGCTCAGCCTGGCCGCCAACAAGCAGGATCCGCGCATCCTCAACTATCTCGGCTATTCGCATCGCCATTCCGGCCGCGTCATCGTCGGCCTCGGCTATTACGAGGAAGCGCTGCGCATCGATCCCGATTACACGCTGGTCCGCGAATATCTCGGCGAAGCGCATCTGCAGATCGGCGACCTCGCCGGCGCCCAGGAACAGCTCCGCGAGATCGAAAAGCGCACCGGCAAGGGATCGCGCGAATACGGCATGCTGTCCGAGCAGATCGACCATTTCATGAGAAGCTGATCTATCCCCAATACTCCTCAACCGGCCGCGAGCAATCGCGGCCGTTTTTTGTCGCCTCTCGCTCCTCCAGCCCTCGTTGCCGCCACGGCATTTCCAGAAATGGCGGAGAATTTTTGAAAACCGACTTTTTGGACGTGAAAACCGCGCAAAGATTGCTATATCTTGGGAAATTGTGGTGAAATGGTTCCGTTAGCCCGAGGCTGCCGGACCGTTTTCTTTTTGTACCCATCGACAAGGTCATCCCCGACAAAGCGGGGGTGGCGGCAGGAAAGGTCAGGCATCATGAACAAGGTCCCGATGACAGGCGAGGGGTTCGCGTCATTGAAGGAAGAACTGCGTTGGCGCCAGCAGGAAGAGCGCCCGCGCATCATCGAGGCGATCTCCGAAGCGCGCTCGCATGGCGACCTGTCCGAAAATGCCGAATACCACGCGGCGAAAGAGGCGCAGAGCCTCAATGAGGGCCGCGTCAACGAACTCGAGGACCTGATAGCGCGGGCCGAGGTCATCGACGTCACCAAGCTCAGCGGCGACAAGGTCAAATTCGGCGCCACGGTTGTGCTGGTCGACGAGGACACGGAAGAGAAGAAGACCTACCAGATCGTCGGCGACCAGGAGGCGGACGTGAAGTCCGGCCGCATCTCGATCTCCTCGCCGATCGCGCGCGCGCTGATCGGCAAGGAAGTCGGCGACGCGATCGAAGTCAATGCGCCAGGCGGTGCAAGGGGATACGAGATCGTCCAGGTGCAGTTCATCTAGGGACTTTTGATAATTCTACTCTGGCGGCCGACTAGCGTAGCCTTCTGCGCTTCCGGTGCTCACGTACTTTAGTACGCTCCGCTCCGGTTCTCGAAGCCCACGCTATTCGACTCGCCAGAGCGAATTCTGAAAAGTCCCTACCTCGGGGACTGGGGTTTGAGCGCCAGCAATCTCTCGGCTTCCGCCATCACCGCATCCGGGGCAACGTGTCCGCCCGGCTGGGCCGAAAGTGTCGATGAGAACGGTCCGCGCGGGCCGGTCAGGCCGGGTTTGGTCGCCAGGAACACCGCGACGGTCGGCAGACCGAAGGCGCTGGCGAGATGGGTGAGGCCGGTGTCGGCGCCGATTACCAGCGTTGATCGGCCGATCAGCGCGGCGATCTCGGCAAGCGGTGATTTCGGCACCAGTTCGGTTTGCGGAACGGCCTTGGCGATTGCTTCGGCGACCGCCTTTTCATCCTGGTTCGACCAGGTGGTGACCGGTGTGATGCCTTTTTCGACCAAGAGCCGGGCGGTCTCGATCCAGTCGCCGACCGGCCATTTCTTGTCCTCGCGGCTGGTGCCATGCAGCAGGAAGGCGTTTTTGCCTTCGACGCGAGGCAGACGTCCGGCTGGCGGCACTATGCCGGAATCTAGGTTGGAAAGATCGGGCTGGTAGCCTAGTGCAAGCCCGAACAGCCGCCTGGTGCGCTCTATGGCGTGCAGGTCGCGCGGCACGGCGTAGCGGCGATCATAAAACAGGGCTGCCTTCGGTTCGCGCGCGCTCGTCCGGTCGAAGCCGGCAACGGGTGCTGCTGCCTGTTTCGCCACCAGAGCCGATTTCAGCAGGCCTTGCGCATCGATGACGAGGTCATAGCGGCCGGCTCGCAAGGCGCGTCGCAAGCCCGCCGCCTCGCGCCAGGTTTCGCGGCCGAGCAAGTTCTTGCGCCAGCGCCGGATCGCCACTGTGTGAATGGTGCCGATCGCCGGGTGCAGGGCGACAATGCCGGCAAAAGCCTCTTCAACGCACCAGTCGAATGAGATTTCGGGCCGATTGCGGCGCGCATCCTCGACGGCCGGAAAGGTGTGGATGACGTCGCCCATCGAGGACGTCTTGACGATGAGCACCTTCATGCGGCGGCCGGCATTTCCAGCAACCGATCCGCCGCCGCCGCGACCCGTGCGACCTCGAGCGTCTTCAGGCAGTTGAGATGGCCGAGCGGGCAGACTTTCTTGTGGCACGGCGAACAGGACAGGCCGAGCCAGACCAGTTCGCGACGCTCAGTGAGCGGCGGCGTGTTGTCGGGCGAGGTCGAGCCGTAGACCGCAACGATCGGCGTGCCGACCGCGGCGGCGACATGCATCAGCCCGCTGTCGTTCGAGACGGCGAGCCTGGCGGCGGCGATCAAGTCGATGGCGTCTTCCAGCCGGGTCTTGCCGGCGATGTCGACAACGCCTGGCGCAAGCGTGGCGATTTCCGCCGTCACGCCGGCGTCGTTCTTCGAGCCGAACAGTGCGACGTCAAAGCCCTTCGCCATCATATCGCGGGCAAGGCCGGCATAGTGTTCGCTCGGCCAGCGTTTGGCCGGGCCGAATTCGGCGCCGGGCATCAGAGCGACGAATTTCTTCACTCCCAGCCCAAACTGGCGGAGCAATGCCGCCTGGTTGGCTGCGTCGACGGTTAGCCTTGGAGCGCGGAATGTGCCGCCCTGGGCGAGATTGAAATAGGCCTGCGCGGTGCGTCGCCTCACGGCATCGGGCAATGGCACGATGTCGGTCAGCAGCCCATAACGCATTTCCCTGAGATTGCCGACACGGCGCGGAATGCGGGCAAAATACGGAATCAGCGCCGATTTCCAGCTTCCCGGCATGACATAGGCCATGTCGTAGCGGCCATGCAGCAGCCGGCCGAAACGGCGGCGGATGCTGAACTCCAGTGCGCCGGATTTCAGCGGCAAGTCGATCTGCTGGCGTATCTCGGGCATGCGTGCAACCAGCGGCGCCGCCCAAGCCGGCGCCAGCACGTCGATCGCGGCGTTCGGGTGAAGCTCTCTCAGCGCCGAGAACAGGCACTGCGCCATAACCATGTCGCCCACCCAGCGTGGGCCGATCACGAGGATCGTTGGGCTTTCAGCCATTCGACATAGTCTCTGACGCCGGTTTCCACTGTGCGAAATTGGCCATTGTAGCCGGCTGCGCGCAACCGGGACATATCAGCTTGCGTAAAACTCTGGTAGCTGCCCTTGAGGTGGTCGGGGAAGTCGATGAATTCGATCTGCCCCTGGCCCAGCGTGTCGATCACCGTTTCGGCGATGGCGCGGAACGGCTGCGCCCGGCCGGTGCCGCAGTTGAAGATGCCGCTTGAGCCCCGCTTCCACAGCCACAGATTGACGTCGGCGACATCGCCGACATGGATGAAGTCGCGGCTCTGCTCGCCGGGGCCGAAACCGTCATAGGCGCCGAACAGCTTCGGGTTCTGTCCTTGCTCGACCTGGTTGAACAGATGGTAGGCGACCGAGGCCATCGCGCCCTTATGCGCCTCGCGCGGTCCGTAGACGTTGAAATAGCGCAGGCCTGCCACCTGCGAATGATCGGTATCGAAGACAGTGCGCCTGACATAGTCGTCGAACAATTTCTTGGAATAGGCATAAACGTTGAGCGGCCGCTCAAGCTCCGGTTCCTCGCGAAACTCGGCGCTGCTGCCATAGACGGAGGCGGAGGAGGCGTAGAGGAAGGGCACACGCAGCGCCAGGCAGGCATGCAGCAGCCGCTTCGAGAAGGTGTAGTTCACCTCCATCATGAACTTGCCGTTCCACTCCGTGGTGGTCGAACAGGCACCCTGGTGGAAGACGGCTTCGATGCGACCCAGGTCTCCCGCCTCCAGGCGGGCCAAGAAATCATCCTTGTCGAGATAGTCGGCGATCTGGAGATCGGCGAGATTGGCGATCTTGTGGCCGTCGGTGAGATCGTCGACGACAAGAATGTCGGTGAGGCCTTCGGCATTGAGCGCGGCAATGATGTTAGAGCCGATCATGCCGGCGCCGCCCGTGACGATGATCATGAAGGCCTCTAGTTTTGTTTGCCGATTCCGGCCCTTATAAGGGAGGTTGGCAGGGCTGTCGATAAAGCAGGCAGGGGGCTGGGCTGAGAGTAGCAAGGACTGATGAATGACACGAGATTCTTCAGGAACTATGCCAACCGATAGGCACGGCGTGGCAGTGTTCGTCGGTTCCTACGTCCGGATACTGTCTCTCCCGGACGAAAATTATGGAAAACCGATCGAAGAGGCGCGCAGGTCATCGATCGGACGCATTTGCCGAATTGTTGAGCCATACGAAGGAACATCGACGAATGGCATTCAAATCGGCAGCGGCGAATTTCGGCTGCACTATGCGCCCCTTTCTCCGGATGGTATCCAAGGAATTTCGTTTTACGCGGCTCCGAGAGACATAGAGGTCGTCGCAGCTACAGAGGAAATGCTGCTCCTGTATAGTGAGGACATCTGGCAACTTGTCCGGCCTTTCGGTGAAAGGCAGGACACCCCGACTTTCGAGCGATTGGTGGCAGCGTTCGGGTTCTCAGAAATTTGAGAATCCTGGATTCAATTCGGCGCGGAGCCATGGAACCTGATCCCCGATCGACTTGATCTCCGCAGTTCTCTCCACAGGAGCAAGGCAAATGCCGTCGACCGAACTGCTTATCGCCTTCTTCGCCACCACCGCGATTTTCGCCTATATTCCTGGGCCGGCCATGCTTTACGCCGCCGCGCAGACCATGGCGCGTGGGCGCTGGTCCGGGCTGACGGCAGCGTTCGGCATCCATCTCGGCGGCTATGTGCATGTCATCGCCGCCGCGGCGGGACTGTCGGTGCTTTTCCACGCCGTGCCGACGCTCTACGTGGCGGTCAAGCTGGCCGGAGCGCTCTATCTGATCTGGCTCGGCATCTCGCTGTTCCGCGCCAGGGCAGAAGGCGATGCCATCATCCCGGGCATTGAGCCGAAATCCGCCCGCCGCGCCTTCTTCGAGAGCATCGCGGTCGAGGTGCTCAATCCCAAGACAGCGATCTTCTTCATGGCGTTCCTGCCGCAATTCGTCGATGCGTCGGCGGCATTTCCCGTCTGGCTGCAGTTCGTCGTGCTCGGAACGATCGTCAATCTGATGTTTTCCTCGGTGGATGTCGTGTGCGTGTTCCTGGCCGGCGCCGTGATCGGCAGGCTGCGGCGCTCCAGCCAGGCGCAGCGCCTGATGCGGCGGGCTGGCGGCGCAGTGCTCGTCGGATTGGGCGTTCATGTCGCCTTGCAGAAAAGCTGATCCGTCGACCGGCGTTGGCCGGAACCGCCCGCCGCCCGCCGTTGCGCTGGCGCGAATTGCGGTATATCGGCTTCGCCACGAAACACCGGTCAGCCGGTTCATTTTCTCGGCGAATGGTTCCAAGAGCATTGAGATCGGCTTTTCCCGCGCGTTGCAAATGACATGATCAAGCACAATCCGCCTTCTCCCGAACCCTTGCACCGCGCCATTTCGCGGTTCGGCGACGTCACCGTGCTGGTGGTCGGCGACTTCATCCTCGACCGTTTCGTCAACGGCGTGATCGAGCGGATTTCGCCGGAAGCGCCGATCCCCGTGCTGCATGGGCGCGGCGAGACGCTGGCGATGGGCGGCGCCGGCAATGTCGTCTCCAACATCGTTTCGCTCGGCGCTGCCGCCATACCGGTTTCGGTGATCGGCGACGACCATGCGGGCAACAATCTGATAGGCATGCTGGGAGAGTTGGGCGTCGGGACCGATCGCCTTGCGCGGGACCGCGAGCGTATGACCTCCTCGAAAAGCCGTTTCAGCGCGCTCAATCAGCAGGTGCTGCGCTTCGACGAAGAGGAAATCAAGCCGTTGAGCGACACGGAGCGAGCGACGCTGATCGGCCATTTCCGCGCAGCACTCTCGCAAGCCGACATCGTCATCCTGTCCGATTACGGCAAGGGCATATTGCTCGAAGGCGTCGCCGGCGAGCTGATCTCGATCTGCCGCGAAGCTGGCAAGCCGGTTCTGGTCGATCCGAAGGGCCGTGACTATGCGCGCTATGCCGGGGCAACCGCGATCACGCCCAACCGCAAGGAACTCGGCGAAGCGGTCGGACGTGTGGTTTTCGCCGACGACGAGATCGTCGCTGCGGCGCGCGAGCTGATCTCGGCGCATGGCTTCGACTTCGTCGTCGCGACGCGCAGCGAGAAAGGCATGAGCGTCGTCGGAGCGCAGGATGCCCGGCACATCGCCACGCAGGCGCGCGAAGTGTTCGACGTGTCCGGCGCCGGCGACACCGTCATCGCGACGTTTGCGTTGGCGCTTGCGGCAGGCGCAGACCGCGTGATGGCCGCTTCCCTCGCCAATGCCGCGGGCGGCGTGGTGGTGGGAAAGCGCGGTACCGCGCGGTTGACGGTCGAGGAATTGACCGGCGCGCTGTTTCGCTCGCACGGACCGGTTGCTCCCCGCAGCGCGATCCTCGATGCCGCCGCCGCCGCAAGGCTGGTGGCGACCTGGAAGAACGAAGGGCTTTCCGTCGGCTTCACCAATGGCTGCTTCGACATCCTTCATGCCGGCCATGTCAGTCTGTTGCACGCCGCGCGCAGCCAGTGCGACCGGCTGGTGCTCGGCCTCAACAGCGACGCCTCGGTGCGCCGGCTGAAGGGGCCGGGGCGTCCGGTCAACGATGAGCATGACCGCGCCTGCGTGCTGGCCGCGCTTGCCTCGGTCGATGCGGTCGTCGTCTTCGAGGAGGACACACCACTCGCCCTGATCGGGGCTTTGCTGCCCGACATACTGGTCAAGGGTGCGGACTATACCGTCGACACCGTGGTTGGCGCCGATGTGGTGCAGAGGGCCGGCGGGCGAGTGGTGCTGGTCGACCTCGTTGCCGGCAAGAGCACGACCGGCACCATCGGCAAATTGCGCGCCGGCGGCACTGCGAATTGAGGAATTCATGTCCGAACTGAACGATTATCTGGTCCGCTCGGCGGCCGCGATCAACGCGATGGTCGAACGCGACCTCACCGGCGAGATGGAGCGCGCGGTGAGCGCCGTCGTCGCCGCGCTTTCGTCGGGGAAGGCACTGCTGATAGCCGGCAATGGCGGCTCCGCCAGCGACGCCATCCACATTGCCGGCGAACTCGTCGGCCGTTTCCTGAAGGAGCGCAAGGCCTATAACGTCATCGCGCTGCCGGCCAACGCGGCGGTGCTGACCGCCTGGGGCAACGACTACGGCTTCGATACGGTGTTTTCGCGCCAGGTCGAGGCGCATGGCGCGGCGGGCGCCGTGCTGCTCGCCATCTCGACCAGCGGCAATTCACCGAGCATCCTGGCCGCCGCCGAACAGGCGCGCATAATGGACATGACGGTGATCAGCCTGACCGGCGATACCGGCGGCAAGCTCAAGCCGCTCTCCGACATCCTGCTCAACGTGCCTTCGACGTCGACGCCGATCATCCAGCAGGGGCATCTGTGCCTCTATCATCATCTGTGCGAAATGGTCGAAGTGCGCCTCAGCGATGGCTGAGATGGGCACCGCCGTGAGCCGTTACCCGCTCGAAGAGCCGGGCCTATGGGTGGAGCGGATTGGCAACAAGCCATTCCCGGCCGGCACGCCGGCATTGTTCCTCGACCGCGACGGCACCATCAACATCGACACTGACTATCCCAGCGATCCGGCCGATATCGTCCTGCGCGGCGACATCGTCCCGGTGATCGAGGCCGCAAACCGGGGCGATGTCCCGGTCGTCGTGGTGACCAACCAGTCAGGCATCGCGCGCGGCTATTTCGACTGGAAAGTTTTCGCCGCTGTCAACGGCCGCGTGCTCGACTTGCTGCGCGGCAGCAACGGGTTTGTCGACATGGTTGTCGCCTGCGCCTATCACGAGGCCGGCACAGGGCCGCTGGCGATCGCCGACCACCCGATGCGCAAGCCCAATCCGGGCATGCTGCTTGAGGCAGCCAAGCGCCTACAGCTCGATCTCAAGCGCTCGCTCATCGTTGGCGACAAGCTGGCGGATATGGAGGCGGGGCGGCGCGCTGGCCTTTCGCAAGGCTGGCTGGTCGATGGCGAGGCGTCCAGCCAAGGCGGGTTCAGCACCATGCGCCTGCGCAATCGCGGCGATCTGGCCGGCTTGCTGGCGGCGATCGAGGCGCTGTAGGCCGGTCCGGTCAAATAGAGTCAGGTTTCTGCTCTACGTCATTGTTTTGTTGGCTTTTACTGTTCTTGCAATGCCGATCTCCCGGTCGGCATTGCACTCACGCCGGAAACGCCACCAGACCTTCATCCTTAACCCGGCGGATGGTCAGCGCGGTGCGCACCGTATCGACATTCGGCGCCGAAGCCAGTTGCTCGATGACGAAAGTCTGGAAGGCGCCGAGGTCGCTTGCCACGCAATGCAGCAAAAAGTCGGATTCGCCCGAAACCATCCACGCGTCACGCACGATCGGCCAGCCGCGCGTGCGTTCGGCGAAGGTCTTGAGCTCGGCATCGGCCTGGTGATGCAGGCCGATAAGGCAGAAGGCGACGACGTCCATGCCAAGCGCCGGCGCATTGAGCAGCGCGCGATAGCCGCGGATGATGCCGGCCTCTTCAAGCCGCCTGACGCGGCGCAGGCATGGTGGCGCCGAAATGCCGACGCGGCTGGACAGTTCGACATTGGTCATGCGCCCGTCCTGCTGAAGCTCGCGCAGGATCTTCCAGTCGATGGCGTCGAGATCGGCTTTGAGCGGCATGGACACCCTTCCGCGCTTCGCGCAAGAATCTTTCGTGATTTTGCAATTAAACGACTTACGCGTCTCGCTTCAATCGGCGATTTTGTGACAGTCACCGCGCAAGATGTTCATGGATCGTCTGTTGGCGTCGAAGCTTTCCGGGGACGAAGCGCAGCTCGTCTTGCTGGCGTCGTCCGCAACACCTAGATTAGGCGCGATATCGCTCCCTGTGCCGGATCGCGTCCGGTTGTTGTGAAAGCCCTGCCATGACCACCAAGCACGCACCCGTTCTCATCATCGGCTCCGGTCCCGCTGGCTATACGGCGGCGATCTACGCCGCCCGGGCCATGCTGAAGCCGATGCTGGTCGCCGGCCTGCAGCAGGGTGGCCAGTTGATGATCACCACCGATGTCGAGAACTATCCCGGCTTCGCCGATCCGATCCAGGGTCCGTGGCTGATGGAACAAATGCTGAAACAGGCCGAGCATGTCGGCACCGATATCGTCAACGACATCATCACCGAGGTCGACCTCAATGTGCGGCCGTTCCGCGCCAAGGGCGATTCCGGCACGCTCTATTCCGCCGACGCCTTGATCATCGCCACCGGCGCGCAGGCGAAATGGCTGGGCATTCCGAGCGAACAGACCTTCATGGGCTTCGGTGTGTCGGCTTGCGCCACCTGCGACGGCTTCTTCTATCGCGGCAAGGATGTCGCGGTGATCGGCGGCGGCAATTCGGCGGTGGAGGAGGCGCTCTACCTTTCCAACCTGGCCAAGAGCGTGACGGTCATTCACCGGCGCAGCGATTTCCGCGCCGAGCGCATCCTGCGCGAGCGGCTGTTCAAGAAGGACAATGTCCGCGTCATCTGGGACACGGTCGTCGACGAGATCACCGGCCAGCCCGGCAAGATGCCGCTGCCGCCGTCGGTCGAAGGGCTGAGGCTGCGCAATGCGGCGACCGGCGAGGTGACGCATCTCAAGGTTGACGGCGTGTTCGTGGCGATCGGCCATGCGCCGGCGGTCGAGCTGTTCGCCGGCAAGCTGAAGCAGAAGCCGAATGGCTATCTGTGGACGGCGCCGGATTCGACCCGCACCGACGTGCCGGGGGTGTTCGCCGCCGGCGACGTGACCGACGACATCTACCGCCAGGCGGTGACCGCCGCAGGGCTTGGCTGCATGGCCGCGCTCGAGGCGGAAAAATATCTCGCCGGTATAGAGGTTCACCGCGAAGCGGCGGAGTAAAAGTTCAAGAGGCGGCTGAGAAGAGCCGTGCAAAAGCCTGATTTTACTTCCAGACTCTAAGAGCGGGCAGACGCTAAGAGCAGGGCGAACGCAAGAGCGGGGCAGACGCTAAGAACGGGCAGACGCCAAAGAAAGCACGAGGGGAATCATGGCGCTGGACTGGGACAAGCTGCGGGTGTTTCACGCTGCGGCGGAAGCTGGGTCGTTCACCCATGCGGCCGAGACCCTGCATTTGTCGCAATCGGCGATCTCGCGGCAGGTCAGCGCGCTTGAACATGACGTCGGCGTGCCGCTGTTCAACCGTCACGCCCGCGGCCTGGTGCTGACCGAGCAGGGCGAGATGCTGTTTCGCACGGCGCATGACGTGCTGATGAAGCTGGAGACGATCAAGTCGCGGCTGACCGAGACCAAGGACAGGCCTTCGGGCGTGCTCAGGGTGACGACCACGGTGGGGCTGGGCGCCGGCTGGCTGACCGAACGCGTGCAGGAATTCATCGAGCTCTATCCCGAGGTCAGCCTGCAGCTCATCCTGGCGAACGAGGAGCTCGACCTGACCATGCGTCAGGCCGATTGCGCCATCCGGCTGCGCCAGCCGCAACAGCCGGACCTTATCCAGCGCCGCCTGTTCACGGTGCATTTCCATCTCTACGCGGCACCATCCTATATCAACAAATTTGGCAAGCCGGCTTCGATTTCCGAGCTGAAGAGCCATCGCATCGTCACCTTCGGCGTGCCGGTGCCCGCGCATCTGTCGGAATTGAACTGGCTGGAAACGGTCGGCGATTTCGAGGGCGGGCAAAGGGTACCGACGCTGCAGATCAACGACATATTGTCGATCAAGCGCGCGGTGCAAGGCGGCGCCGGCATCGCCATGCTTCCCGACTATGTCATCTCCAAGGATTCAGGCCTTGTGCAATTGCTGCCGGAGACCGAAGTGCCGTCCTTCGACACCTACTTCGCCTATCCCGATGCGATGAAGAACCAGGCGAAGCTGCATGTCTTCCGCGATTTCATTATTGCCAAGGCGCGAAGCTGGTCATTCTAAGAAGATGTCCATATTCGGGTGATGCCGGATTGCGACCGGCACGAAGCCGGGCACGGTCGACCATGGCGGACGATAAGAGCGGTCAGCAGCCGAGGCACCAGTCGCGCGACCACGCCGGGTGCTGCAATGAAGAAGAGCGCGCTGCCGGCGACAGCCTGACGTGTCCGCATCGACTTCTCTTTGCCCGATTGCCGTAAAAATGAACGCGGACTGCCCGATTCCACATCATTGGGCGTTTTCTGCGTTTTTCGCCAAGAATCAATTCCGATTGGCTTTTCCCGCTGCGATTCCCACCCGCGGCGCACTGTATTTCGACGATTCTGCTGGTCCTATAGGCCCCAGGAATGGGTTAGACCACAGCCTGCCTCTTTTTGCATGCGAGTGTTGCAAAATAGATGCTTGTTTCTTGGGCATGATGAGCAGATATATAGTTCATCTCTTGGGCGCGTTCTCCTCCCATTAGCGCCCTCGAGTGTTCCCCTCTGGAGGTTAGCCTTAACAGGCACTTCCAATCAAACTCAGCCGGATCTTCGTTGATCCGGCTTTTTTGTTGCCCAAAATCCGCAGTGCTCCGAAAAACCGACCGAAATTGTCGCGTAACGGTGTCATGTAACCCCAGGTAACATGTTGAAGACACGCGGTATCGAGTAAGCAGATCATAGGACGCGGTGTGGTTCGTGCGGGAGATGGGGGCATCACTCGGACGGTCCGGGCTCAGGCGGCTACCGCGTCCGAACCAATTCCACCGCCAGCCATCAGGGGTTGGCGGCATGTGCGGCGGACCTGCCGTTTCGCCTCCCACGAAGACGGTCCGCAAGAAAGCGGCGTCCGGATCACCCGGACGCCGCTTTCTTATGCTCGGGTACCATTTGATGCCCGACACGCTTAAGTCTCAGGCGGCCTTGCCGTTGGCATTCATCGCCTCGTCGGCCAAGCGGCCGGTGAGTTCGGCCATATGGTCGAAGGCGGCGCGATAGCTGGCGACGCCCGCGGTAGCCGAACGCAGTTCGATGATCAGGTCGCCGATCTCGGCCTGCGGCATGGTGGCCTCGACGATGTCCCATCCCGGCCAATCGGGCCTTGCGTCGTAGCCGAGGATTTGGCCGCGCCGTTGCGGGATGAGCGCAATGATCTTCGACGTTGCATCGGAGGGGGTGACGATTTCGACCTTCATGATCGGCTCCAGAAGCACTGGCGAGCAGGCGGCCATGCCTTCCTTCATCGCCAGCTTCGCCGCCATCTGAAACGCCATGTCCGACGAATCCACCGCATGGTAGGAGCCGTCGGACAGGTTGACGGCGACATCGACCACAGGGAAGCCGAGCGGGCCTGACTTCAGATAGTCGCGCACGCCGGTCTCGACCGACTGGATATAGGTCTTCGGCACGACGCCGCCGGTGATGGTGTCGGTGAACTGGAAGCCGGAGCCGCGCGGTAGCGGCTTGATCTCGATCACCACATCGCCGAACTGGCCGTGGCCGCCCGACTGCTTCTTGTGGCGGCCGCGCTGCTGCGCCGGCTTGCGGATCGTCTCGCGATAGGGCACGGCCGGCGTATGGCCCTCGACCGGGATCTGGTTCTTGCCTTCCAGCCGCTCGCGCACGACGCGCAGATGCATTTCACCATGGCCCGACAGCACGGTCTCGGCCGAATCCTGATTGTGGCGCAGGCTGAGCGAGGGGTCTTCCTCGGCAAGACGCTGGATGGCTGCCGACATCTTGACCTCGTCCTTGCGCTCCTTCGGCCGCAGCGCGAAAGCGAAGACCGGTTGCGGCGGCGTCAGCGCCACCAGTGGCCTGATGCCGCCCTTGGCCGAGCTCAGTGTCTGGCCGGTCTTGACGTCGTCCAGCTTGCCGAGCGCCACCGTGTCGCCGGCCTTGGCCACGGTCAGCTTGGTCTGGTCCTTGCCGAGCATTCTGTAGATGCCGGACACTTTTGTCGTGTCGCCATTCGAGAGGTAAAGCTCGGAGGCGTCGGCGAGCTGTCCGGAGAGGATGCGCGAGACCGACAGCTTGCCGCCATGCGGGGTGTGGATGGTCTTCATTACCTGGACCACGGCGGCATTGCCATCGGGCGCGCCGAGACGTTTGCGGGTCGCCTCGATGTCGGGTGCGTCGTGGCGGAGCGTCTTCAACAGGCGCAGCACGCCATTGCCCTTCTCGGCGGTGCCGATCAGCACCGGTGTCACCGCGCCGGTGCGCAGGTCGGCGGCAAGGTCGTCGAAGATCGCGTCCTTCGGCGGCTCGATCTCTTCGAGAAGCTGTTCCATCAACTGGTCGTCATGGTCGGCGAGCGTCTCCAGCATGGAGAAGCGTGCCTCCAGCTCGCGTGCCTTGTCGTCGCCCGGAATCTCGGCGACCTCGCTTTCGGCATATTCGCGATAGATGTAGGCGCGCTCCAGCGCGAGATCGATCGAGCCGACGACGACGCCGTCCTTGCGCAGCGGAATCTGGCGCAGCAGCAGAGGCATCGAGCTTGCCGGCTGCAGCATCTTCAGCGTGTCGCGCACGCCTGCTATCGCCTTGTCGACCTTGTTCAGGAACAGGATACGCGGCACGCCGAGATCGTCGAGCTTGCGCATGATGAGCTGCAGGGCAGGGATCTTCTTTTCGTCGGCTTCCGCGACGACCACTGCGATGTCGCAGGCGGCCAGCACCGGCTCGGCCTCGAAGGAAAATTCGATGGAGCCGGGACAATCGACGAAGGTGAACTGCTCGCCCATGAATTCGGTGGTGGCGACGGTCGCCTCGACGCTCATGGCGTGGGCGCGCGCCTCGGGCGAATGATCGGAAACGGTGCTTCCCGACGAAACGGGATTCTGGCGGGGGATGGCGCCCGTGCGGGCGAGTATAGCTTCGAGAAGTGTCGTCTTACCGCTTGCGAAGGGACCGACTATGGCAATGCATTTCGGTCCCGTGCGTCGTCCTCCGGCGCGAGTTCCCATGACTGACCTCCACTCAGGCGTTTCCCTGTGAGCGGCGGCCGGCCTGTCGACCGTCGCGGGCGGGGCTTTTTTTAGTTCGCCACCTGCCCGAAAGCATCGTCCCACGGGTTAGCCGGGAGGGCAAGAGATTTGAGGGTCGATGCGTCGCGGATGTAGCGGCCGCGGACGCACGATGGACAAAGGCGTCGCCGAGAGAAGATCAGCCTGCCTGGGTTCGGCGCGGCGCCAGCGTGGTTTCGTCCACGCCACGCGTCGCCACAACTTCGGCAAAGCGCGCCAGCAGCGGATTGAACAGGTCCGGACGCTCCCAGAAAGGAGCATGCCCGGCACCTGATATGACGTGGCAATGCTCCCACAGCGAAGCGTAGGCCAAGGTTTCGAAATAGCCGAGGCGGACAAACGGGTCGTTCTCGCCGTTGACGATCGCGACTGGAAATGCGGCCTGCTCGACCACCTGCTTCTGGTCGGCGCCTTTGCCGGTGAACATGCCGCGCGTCACAGCGGCGCGCAACCGGCCGTCGGTGCGCAGGATGGTCTGGCGGAACGATGGATCGGCGGTATCGCCGAAACACAGTGTTTCGAAGCGCTCGGCATCGCGTTCGGAGTAGGTCTTCTTGGATGCCAGCAGCATGTCCCAATGGGCGTGGAAGCCACGCAGCATGCCGAACGGCCCTTTCGATACCGGTGGCGCGCCGGTCAGCATCAGCCCGGCGACCGCCTGGTGAAAACTCGCGAGCTCGATGGCGACATGCCCGCCGAGCGACCAGCCGAAGACGACGGCGCGGTCTATCCCCATGATGTCGAGGAGCTGAGCCGCCGATTGGGCAAGGCCAGAAATCGTATAGGCGTTTGCCGGATCGTGGGCATCGGACGATTCGCCATGGCCGGGCAGATCGAAGGCGATCAACCGGTGGGCCATAGCCAGGGGACTGTCGAACTGGCGGGCGAACACGGCCCGCGAACTGCCCGAGCCATGGATCAACACAATGGGAAGGCCGGAGCCCGACGACTGGCTGAGGCGCAAATCCGCTTGCTCGGTGCGGACCGTCCGCTGGGAAACGACCATGCTGGATTAGACCCTCAGATTGCCCGAAGGCCAACATCGCATTCCATAGTCACTATCTTGTTTAGGTTTGTGGTTAAGAAAGGATTTCTCTGCGGCAACAAGGTATGATGAGCGAATCCACGGCTAGAGCACATGCGTCCATTTGGTCGTAAGAAATACGCTCCGGCACTTTAGAATTTGCGCATCGCGCTTTGCGAAATCGATCCGATTTTCGAGGCCAATGCGATAACCGGAGATTGCGATGATGGAAGGCGTGCTCGATCTTCTTGTCTCGATCAGCAGCATCGCGACGCTCGGCCAATATGCCTGGTCCATGCGCGCCCATTTCCAGTCGCCGACCATGCCTCCAGGCGCCATGATCATTTCCGCCGTGGTGATCGGCGTGGCGGTGTTCTTTCTGGCAATCCTGTGGATCGAACGGCAGCCGGTGGCCGCGAAGCTCGGCGGGCTCGCCATCGAACTGGCAGGCTCGGCCCTGTTCTGGTGGGCGATTGTCATTTCCCGCAAGGCGCGGCTGCGTTTTGCATTTGATGCCGACAATCCCGACAGTCTGGTGACCGACGGGCCCTACTTCTATGTCCGCCACCCGTTCTATGCCTCCTACATCATCTTCTGGATCGGATGGGGCATCGCGACCTGGTCGATCTGGGCGGTGGTGCCCGTCGCCGGGATCGTTGCGATCTACACGATCGCCGCGCTGGACGAAGAGAGGAAGTTTTCGCGCACGGCGCTGGCGGGCGCCTATGGGGCCTACCGCGCACGCACAGGCCTGTTCTGGCCGCGCCTCAACCGTGATTGGCGAAGGCTCTGGATGCGGGCTTGAACAGCCGGTTGCGCCATGGCGGGTATCGGACGAAACTGCCGTCAGCCTGAGGATTATCGACGATGAAGATCATTACCTGCGGCAGCGTGCCGACCATCCTTGCGCCGGAAAAATATTTCACCGGCCGTGTGTTGCAGACGCCGATCATCGAGAAGGAAGCGCCGGCGCGGCTCAGGGCCGTGATGGTCAGTTTCGAGCCCGGCGCGCGGACCCACTGGCACACGCATCCGCTCGGTCAGACGCTCTATGTCATATCAGGCGCCGGCCTTGCGCAAAGCTGGGGCGAACCGATACGGGAGATCAGGGCTGGCGACGTGATCTCGTTCGCAGCGGATGAAAAGCATTGGCATGGCGCCGGCCCGAAATCGGCAATGGCGCATATCGCGATGCAAGAGGCGCTCGACGGCGTCCACGCCGACTGGCTGGAGCAGGTGACCGACGCGCAGTATGGCGGTTGAGCCTTCTTGAACTGATATAAAAAATCCGGCCAGGCGGCCGGATTTTCATTTACAACAATGTATTGATCAGGTCAGCGACGCCGTAAAGCGCTGGATGCGCGTGCAGGCCTCTTCGAGCAACGCCTCCGACGTGGCGTAGGAGATGCGGAAGTTGGGGCCGAGGCCGAAGGCCGAGCCGAACACGACCGCGACGCCCTCGGCCTCGAGCAGTTCCGAGCAGAAGGTCTCGTCGTTGTCGATCACCTTGCCGGCTTTGGTCTTCTTGCCGATCAACTGGGCGCAGGACGGATAGACATAGAAAGCGCCTTCCGGCGAGGGGCAGGAAATGCCGCGCGCCTGGTTGAGCATCGACACGACAAGATCGCGTCTGGCCTGGAAGATAGCCTTGTTCTTGGCGACGAAATCCTGTGGACCATTCAGTGCCTCGACCGACGCCCATTGGGCGATGGTGCAGGCGCCGGAGGTCTGCTGGCCCTGGATCATGTCCATCGCCTTGATCAGCGGCACTGGGCCAGCCGCATAGCCGATGCGCCAGCCGGTCATCGCATAGGCCTTCGACACGCCGTTCATGGTCAGCGTGCGCTCGTAGAGCCTGGGCCCGACCTCGGCGAGGGTCTTGAAAACGAAGTCGCCATAGATCAGGTGCTCGTACATGTCGTCGGTCAGCACCCAGACATGCGGATGTTTCAAAAGCACGTCGGCCAGGCTCTTGAGCTCCGCCCCGGTGTAGGCAGCACCCGATGGATTGGACGGCGAGTTCATCAACAGCCATTTGGTGCGCGGTGTGATCGCCTTTTCCAGCGCCGCCGCCGTCAGCTTGAAGCCGCTGTCGATGGAGGTGTCGGCGAAGACAGAGGTGCCGCCGCAGATTGCCACCATCTCGGGATAGCTGACCCAGTAGGGCCGCGGGATGATCACCTCGTCGCCTGGATTGAGCGTCGCCATGAAGGCGTTGAACAGAATCTGCTTGCCGCCGGTGCCGACGATGGTCTGCTCCGGCCTGTAGTCGAGATTGTTTTCGCGCTTGAATTTCTTCGCGACCGCCTCGCGTAGCGGCGCGATGCCTGAAACCGGCGGATATTTTGTCTCGCCGCGCCGGATCGCCTCGATGGCGGCCTCCTTGATGTTGTCGGGAGTATCGAAGTCCGGCTCGCCGGCGCCCAGCCCGATCACGTCACGGCCGGCGTTTTTCAGCTCGCGCGCTTTCTGTGTCACCGCGATAGTCGCGGAAGGCTTTACGCGGGAAAGGGCGTCGGCAAGAAAGGCCATGGTAGCGTGTCTCCAGAGAGCGTCGGCGCGGCCGAGAATGGCTGCGGCGCTTCTCATGTCGCATCATTCCCCGAAGTGCAAGCGCAGTCGGATGAGCCAGGGCTCACATCCTCGGCAACAATAAATTCATCAACGATGGGTAAACCCTTGAGTGGCAGGATCGCAATCCAATTCCGCCAGCCTCGCGGAGCGAGGAACCCCGGAGTAAGGAACCCTTGTCGCGCAGCATCGGGCTTGCCCATATCATCCGCCATAATGACGGCACCGCCAGCGGTGTCTGGGGCATCTATACGCTGCAAAGCGCGTTCCAGCCGATCTTCGCTTTCAAGGACGGCAAGCTTTCGGTCACCGCCTTCGAGGGGCTGATCCGGCCGTTTCGCGATGGCGAGCCGCAACCGCCGATGAGTTTCTTCAACACCTGTCCGTCGGCCGACCGCTTGCATATCGAGGCGCTGACAAGGACGCTGCACCTTTTGAACGCCGGCGCCTGCCTGCCGCGGGAGGCGTCCATCTTCGTCAATTTCGACCCGTCGGTGTTCACCGACCGCGGCATCGCCGACAAGGCGCTGCGCGAGATGCGGCTGGTGCTGCACGAAGCGGGCATCGATCCGCACCGCGTCGTATGCGAGGTGACCGAGCAAAAATCGGCATCGCAGGAAACCCTCTACAATTTCGTCGAGGCGCTCAGGGGCAACGGTTTCCGCATCGCTGTCGACGATTACGGCGCCGACGAATCCGACATCAGCCGCGTCAAGGAGCTCAAGCCGGATATCGTCAAATTCGACGCTCGGTGGATCACGCAGTTGATGGAGTCCGGCGCGGGTTTCGCGCTGCTGACGGCCATGGTGGCGAGCTTCGAGGAACAGGGTATCCGCACTGTGTTCGAGGGCATCGAGGAGGGCTGGCAGCTTGAACTGGCCGAGAAGTCGGGCGCCTCGATGGTGCAGGGGTTCGCGTTGGCGCGTCCCGAGCTTGCGCCGACGAGCTTTCATGTCTTCGGCAAGGATGGACAGATGCCTGCCGCCGTCGCCAATGTCGGAGGGGCGCCGGCGCCCGTGGCATCTTCGCCGCGGCCGGCGCGGGCTTTCGGGCGCCGGGTGGCGCAGTGACCGGGCGGCCCGACAGGCGGCGCAATGTCGGCGAGGCGATCTTTGCCGACGAGGTCGGGATCGAATATGGCGTCTATGGCGTATTCCGGCTGAGGAGCGCCTATCAGCCGATCTTCGCGCCGCGCGGCAGGTTCTTGCAGGCCGTCGCGGTCGAAGGCCTGATCGAGCCGCACCGTGCCGGCAGGCCGGTTGCGCCACAGGTGTTTTTCGAGGGCCTGCCGGCGGCCGATCGGCTGTTCGTCGAGACGATGTGCCGGGTCCTGCATCTCAGGAATTTCCGCAACATCGGCGTCGACGGGCTCGACCTGTTCTTCAACTACAATCCGCTGATCAACGATCACCCCGGGCGGGCACTTGCCGAAATCAGGCTGATGACCAGGCATCTCGCCGATTTCGACCTGCATCCGGGCATGCTGGTCTGCGAGATCACCGAACAGGCGGCCGACGACGCGCTGCTCGTCAGCCTGGTGCGCGAGATGCGGCGCGACGGCATCCGCATCGCCATCGACGATTTTGGCACCGGGCATTCGACGGAGGAGCGGGTCGCGCTGGTCCAGCCCGATATCGTCAAGATCGATGGCGCATGGTTCGCGGAATTCTGCCGCCATGCCGCCGCCGAACGATTTTTCCGGCCGTTGGTTTCGGCGCTGCACGACCGCGGCGCCAAGGTGCTGGTCGAAGGGATCGAGCGGGCCACCCATCTGCGCGTGGCACTCGATGGCGGCGTCGATCTCCTGCAGGGTTTTCATCTGGGACGGCCGGCATTGGCCGGCACGGTCTTCGACGAGGAGCCGCTGTCCATCGACAGGCTGCTCGGCATGGACAACAAGGTCATCCCATTATTTGGGTGATGCATCAGCGGCGCTGATGGTCGCGCCAAAACAAATCACTGGATCAGGCCGCGGCTGCGACGATAATTGCGTGGGAGCGGCCGCAGGGGAACAAAATGACCATACTCTATGGAATGATCGACAGCGGCAATTGCTACAAGCCGCGCCTTTTGATGGCGAAGCTGGGCATCGCCTTCACCGATGTCGAGGTGAGCTCGCATACCGGCGATACGCGAAAAGCAGACTATGTCGCCAAGAACCCCAACGCCATGGTGCCGCTGCTCGAGCTTGACGACGGCAGGCGGCTTGCCGAATCCAACGCCATCCTGCTCTATCTCGCCGAAGGCACGCGCTTCCTGCCGACCGACAAATACGAGCGGGGGCTGGCCTATCAATGGCTGTTCTTCGAGCAATACAGCCACGAGCCCTATATCGCGGTGCGCAGGGCGCTGCTGACTTTTCCGGAACGGGCCAAGGATGCGACGCCGGAACGCCTGGCGGTGACGCTGGAGCGCGGCAACAAGGCGCTCGGCGTGATGAACAAATATCTGGAGGGCAACAGGTTCTTCGCCGGTGCTGCATTGAGCGTCGCCGATATCGCGCTCTACGCCTATACGCATACGGCCGAGATGGGCGGCTTCCAGCTCGACGCCTATCCGGCGGTGGCGGCATGGCTGAAAAGGGTCGAGGCCGATCCGGGGCATGTGCCGATGGAGTGGGTGGGGTAGTCACCCATCAATATGCTGCTCGCAATTTTTCTGAGCAGTTTGGCGATTGGCGAAAGCTTTGGTGGCAGTGTCCTTCTCCCCGTCACTATACGGGGAGAAGGACGCTGCATTGCCGGTTTCGCCAATTGTGAGCGTCTGAAATCCAGGCAAACAAAAAGGCGGGACAAAATCCCGCCTTCCCATGCTTGGTAGCCTGACTGGAGCGTTTTGGCCGGGCCGTCAGCAATCTGCTGCTTCGGCTGGTCGGGTTCTTTCCGCTCCGGCGCGCTTTTCGCGCGACCGCCAGTACATCCGTGACTTGCCGCGCGCCCCGGGCTCTCGCCCGGCGCGCGCCATTTTCAAAATCAGGCTGCCTTGCTCAGAGATCCAGCGGACGACTTGCCAGTGCGGCGGTCCTGCTCGATCTCGAAGTTGATCTTCTGGCCTTCGACCAGGGTCGACAGTCCAGCGCGCTCGACTGCGGAGATGTGGACGAAAACGTCCGCGCCGCCCGCGTCAGGCTGAATGAAGCCGAAGCCCTTGGTGGAATTGAACCACTTGACCGTACCAGTTGCCATTTCGATAGTCCTTCACATTTGCTTTAGTTTGACCAGACCGAAGTCCAGCCGGTGTGCATCGAGATTTTGGAGATAGACGTCAGCAAACGCGAATATCGCGAGGCCCGGATCGATCGGCCGAAATATCAATGGAACGCATATAGGCTGGTTTTGCGCGAAAAACAAGTCTTCGTGAGAATGGCGCTGACGCGGCGTTGCCCAACGGCCGCCCCAATCGCATGAAAGCGTTGAGGAATTGCGCGTCGGGAAGGGGGCAACATACCTTTAGAGCGACGTGCGTCCAATTGGACGCACAAGGTACGCTCTAATGCTTCTAACCTACGCATCGTGCTTTCCGAAAATCGATCCCGATTTTCGGGCCGATGCGGTAGGCGCCGGTTCGGTTTTGGGAGAGGAAGGAACCATGAAAACTGTTCTGCTTGCCGCCTGCCTGACGCTTATAGCCGCCGAGGCGCAGGCGATCTCGCGCTATGACCCGACCCGCATGAGCTGCGACAGGGTGCGGGCGACGATCGCCCGGCAGGGTGCGGTGATCCTGCGCTACCAGTCGCCGCGCGTGCCGGGCCTTGCGCTCTACGACCGGTATGTGCGGGACGAGCGCTTCTGCAACATGGGCGAGGTGAGGGCGCGGGCCTATGTGCCGAGCGCCGATGCGAAATCCTGTCCCGTCTACACGTGCAAGCGGCCGGATTTCGACCGGCATTTCCGCCGCCGCATCCTCAGGCACAACTAATTTAAGGCGCCGGATCAGAAGCCGAAAGACACTTGCGCCGACGGCGGCGGGCCGACGCGCACGCCTTCCATCGCCAGCATCTTTTCCTTGGTGGCCGAGCCGCCGGGGGCGGAAAAACCGCCGATCTTGCCGCCGGCGGCAAGAATGCGGTGGCACGGGATGACCAGCGGCACCGGGTTGGCGCCAAGCGCGGCGCCCGTTTCCCGCGCCAGCCCGGCATGGCCGGCGCTTTTGGCCAGTTCGCCATAGGTGGTGGTCTCGCCAAAGGCGAGCCTGCGGGCGGCGTCGTAGATGGCGAGGCGGAAATCGTCGATGTCGGCGAGATCGACCGGCACGCCGGAGAAATCGACGTCTTCGCCTGATGCATAGGCCTTGATCGAGGCGATCAGTTCGACAACCCAAGGCGGCTGGACGGTGGAGGGCGAAACGCCGGGATGGCGCAGCAGCCGGCGCTCCACCGCTTCGCGACTGCGTTCGGGCAGGCAGAGCCGGATCAGCCCGGTTTCGCTCCAGGCAATGCCCATGAAGCCGATCACTGTTTCTAACACTGCGTGGCCGGCGGTGATCGAAGAGGGGGTTTCCATGGCATGTTCTCCAGGCAAAACGACGAAAAACAGGTACATATCCAGAACAATATGGCATCGGGACCTGAGTCCCGCCACCCGAAAACCGTCGGCTCGCCCCGATTGCGGCCCAAGAATCGCTGGTGTAAGGGATTTCTTAACAACCGAACCGGACCCGAGCGCGGCTTGCCAGCAAAACTCAATCTCATCGCGATCGGCGTGGTCGTTGCGGCGGCCGCCCTGGCCGGCTGCACGTCGACCTCGCAGGTCAAGCCCGCGCCTTCCTTCACCGAACCGGCCGCTGCCACCGACGCAGGCTTTGCGCTGGCGCTGCCGGACACGGTTTCGGTGCTGCCCGAGCCCTCCGGCAACAAGCCGGTGCAGACGGCCGCGCTGTCGGCGGAACCCGCCGCGTCGCCCGCCGAGCCCGCTGCGGCTTTCGCCGGGTCGACGCCAGGGGCCGCAGCCATGCCTGCCGTCATGACCAGCAAGGCCGCCGCCATGCCGGTCAATGCGCCGGTCTATACCACCGCCGGGCTTGTCGTGCCGGCGACCGCCGGGAAAGCCGGCATGCCCGGGGTTCAGCAGGTGGCCTATGTCGTGCCGCAGAATCCCGCCGTCTTGGCTCCGGTCGGTTCACCGGAAGTGCCCGCGAGAGGCCCGCGCGCCGAGATCGAGCGGCTGATCGAGAAATATGCCGCGTTCTATCAGGTGCCGGTCGACCTGGTGCGCCATGTCGTCAACCGCGAGAGCACCTTCAACCCGAAAGCCTATAATCGCGGCCATTGGGGGCTGATGCAGATCAAGCACGCGACGGCGCGCGGCATGGGCTATGACGGCCCGGCCAAGGGCCTGTTCGATGCCGAGACCAATCTGAAATACGCGGTGAAATATCTGCGCGGCGCCTGGCTGGTGTCCGACGGCAACGCCAAGCGGGCCGACCGGCTCTACCAGACCGGCTATTATTACGATGCCAAGCGCAAGGGCATGCTGGAAGAAACCGGCCTCGGCCGCGACCGCAACCGACGTCGCCTGCAGCCTGATGCCTGAAAGCGCGTCGCGTTTGGACGGGTTGATGCAACGCGCTTTCAGGTTCTTGTTTTGATGCATGTCGTTATCGCAAAACCGCTGCGCACTTTTGCGCGACAGGCATAGACGCCATGCCTGAGCCGCGCCCGCCGGCGCCAAACGACATCAGGCTGCGCAAGATCCTCGACGAGACGCTGGTTGCGCCGCGCTGGCCCGAAGGCTTCATCATGCGCTGCTTCGAACCCGCCGATGCGCCGGCCTTGCACGCGCTTTTGACCGAGGTGTTCGACGACGGCGCCGATGGGCCGTTCGACGAATGGTGGCCGCGCGTCTCGGGCGACGCGGAATTCGATCCCGCTCTGTGCTTCCTGGTCATCAGCGGCAAAGGCCGGCTGGTGGGCGCGGCGTTGTGCTGGACGAGGGCTTTCGTCAAGGATCTTGCCGTTCATCCCGAAGCGCGCGGCCGGGGCATCGCCGAGGCGCTGATGTGGCACGCCTTCGCCGAATTTCGCCAGCGGGGCGCCGCGCATGTCGATCTCAAGACCAATACGGTCGAGAACCCCGCAGCCGTCAGGCTCTACGAACGGCTGGGGATGTTCGAGGTCGCCTGGGAAGGCTAGGGTATGTTGATATTCAGGTGAGGCCGGCCTGCAAACGGCAGCTTCCTGCGCTTCCGGTGCTCACGTACTTTAAGTACGCTCCGCTCCGGCCTTCGCCGGCCGAAGCCTTCATAGGTGACTCGGTCCTATGAAGGCTATGGCCGGCGTAGGCCGGTTCTCGGAAGCCACCATTTTCGGCTCGGCCTGACCTGAATTTCAACACACCCTTTCACACTCTTCCTGTAACCGCTCCAGCCCCTGCCCTGACGTTGCGGAAAGTGCATCGTTTGTGAACCGCTTCACATAGATCGCCAAGGGCAAATGCTAACCACCTGCCACGCCGGTCGGTCGGGGTACGAGCGGAAGGTGTCGGAGGGGCTGCACCGGCATGTGTCAGCCACACTCCACGGCGGGTCCCGAGAGTTTGCGGGGGGTTCTCCCGGGCGGGGTTCGGGATCCGCCACCTTGTATCTTACGGTTTCGTCTCTTCCTGTTTCCCGGGCCAACCGGCTCGTTTATCGTTCAAATGTCATTCGCGCCGTTCAAATATCAGGCGCGTTGCCGATCTTCTGCTTGAGGTCGAGCGCCCAGGCGCGGCCTTCGTCGCCGCCCCACAAAAGCCAGGCGATATAGCCGGCCGACGGGTTCGCCTCATTGCCGTAGTTGCGGCCCTTCTTGTCGACCTCGTGGCGGGCGAAATAGCTGACCATGCGCCGGATGGTGGAGGGCGAAAGCTTGTCGCGGTTCTTGAGCTCGGTGGCTCGCGCAACCCCGACCTCGGTGCCGCCACGGCCGAATATGCCGCGCAGCCTGAGGCCCCTGGCGGCATTGTCGGCGACGATCTGCGGGCAGCACAGGTCGATTTCGTCGTTGTCGGCTTCGCGCATGATTTTCCCCCGAATATGGACCTATAGACCTGAACGAAGAATGCGGCGGGATGTTTCCCTTGCTTCGCGCTCGTCGGAGCTGAAACGAACTGTCCACCAAGGCGACAAGCCGCATCTTGCCTGTGTTCGCTCCATCGTTAAGCTTCGTTACAGCGGGGGCTCTCGAAAACCGGAGAAACACGATGCGGCTTTGCAAAACCGGCCTTGCCACCTTGATCCTCGCCGTTCCGCTGTTCACGAATGCGGCGCGGGCGGCCGACGACTGCGCCAATGCGATGGATCAGGCGACCATGAACGAATGCGCCGGCAAGTCGCTCGCCGCGGCCGACAAGAAGCTCAACGATGCCTACAAGCAGATCGAAGGCCGCTTGAAAGACGATGCGGCGGGCAAGAAGCTGCTGGTCGACGCGCAGCGCGCCTGGATCGCTTTTCGCGACGCCGAATGCAATTTCCAGGGCGGCCCGCGCGACATGGCCGGCAGCATGTATCCGATGGTGGTCGCCGGCTGTCAGGAGGAACTCACCAACAGCAGGCTGAAGGATTTCGA
Organism: Mesorhizobium sanjuanii; assembly: GCF_002529485.1. Taxonomy (NCBI): domain Bacteria; kingdom Pseudomonadati; phylum Pseudomonadota; class Alphaproteobacteria; order Hyphomicrobiales; family Phyllobacteriaceae; genus Mesorhizobium; species Mesorhizobium sanjuanii. The sequence continues at coordinate 39,240 of NZ_NWQG01000043.1, read as the reverse complement.
GGGCTACCTCAATTGCCAGGAGGGCGATACCAGTTGCCCGGTACCGGCGGCGCAGTAGCTTCGGCCGATCGGCAATGCCCTCATCCGGCCGCTTCGCGGCCACCTTCTCCCCGAGGGGAGAAGAGCTGGCGCCGGCGATCCTCTCCCCTCGGGGAGAGGTCGGATTGCCCCGAATTGCCCTTCGCAATTCGGTTGGCAAACCGGGTGAGGGGGCTTCTGCGGCCCGTGTGCGCAAAAATGTCGGAACCGTCCTTCGTCATCCGTCCTTGAGAGGCAAGGCGCGTTGCCGGAACCTTGGCGCGCGTCGTCAAAATCCCAGGAGATGGAGATGACGATGATCAGCTTTCCCAACGAGACCAGCGAATACCGCACCGCTCGCGAAAAACTTCTGCAGAAGGAGATCGAGCTGCGCCGCGCCATGGAGGATGTGGCCGTCGCCCGCCGCGCGCTGCCCAAGGGTGGGCTGGTGCCGCGGGATTATGTGTTCGACGGGCTTGGTCCCGACGGCAAGCCGGCGCGCATAAAGCTGTCGGAGCTGTTTGCGCCTGATAAGGACACGCTGATCCTCTACAACATGATGTTTCCGCGCCATCCACAGGAAACGCGCGAGGTGGCGAGCAGCGGCGGCACGGCGAAGCTTGCGCGGCAGGACCAGCCGTGCCCGTCCTGCACGGCGCTGCTCGACCAGTTCGACGGCGCAGTCGGTCATCTCGAGGCGGCCGGTTTCAATTTCGCCGTGGTCGGCAAGACCGCACTGGAAAACATGCTGACGCTCGGCCGCGACCGCGGCTGGACCAACATGCGGCTGATCTCCTCGGCTGGCAACGACTTCAAGCGCGACTACCACGCCGAGGCCGAGGACGGCGCGCAACTGCCGCTGCTGTCGGTGTTCAGCCGCGATGCCGACGGCATCCGCCATTTCTGGTCGTCGGAACTGGACTTCGCTCCAACCGAGCCCGGCCAGGATCCACGCGGCATCGGCACCTGCGAGACGCTGTGGAACCTGATGGATTTCACGCCGAAGGGCCGGCCGAACTGGAACGAGCAGTTGCAGTATGGCGAGGCGTGCTGCCACTGAGGATATCGATTCGGCCTGCTGGCCTCATGCGCAGCGTGCGATAACCAAGTTCCCGAGAACAAAACGCCCGCTGGCGCGTTGGGCTTCGCCAACCTTGGAGGAGCAGCCCAGCCATGACTGAGAGAAATCTTTCCGAAATCGCCGAGAAGATGCGCGAGATCGACTACGCCATGCTTTCGACCCACAGCAAGGACGGCAACATCGCCGGCCGGCCGATGAGCAACAATCGGCAGGTCGAGTATGACGGCGATTCCTACTATTTCACCTGGGACGACTCGCATGTGGTCGGCGACATCGAGCGCAACGCCAACGTCTCGCTGGCCTTCCAGGGCGATGACGGCTTCTGGGTCGCGGTCGAAGGCAAGGCCGAGATCATCCGCGACAAGGCTGCATTCGAGGAGCACTGGAACGAGGACATCGAGGACTGGTTCGAACAAGGCACCGATACGCCCGGCCTCGCCATGATCAAGGTGGAAGCAACCCGCGCCCACTATTGGGATGGTAAGGACGAGGGCGAGGTGAAGCTGTAGGCTGGGATCTGGCCAGGCAGCAGCGCAAATGGAGTCCCCCTCATCCGGCCGCTTCGCGGCCACCTTCTCCCCGAGGGGAGAAGAGAGTGGCGCCTGCCCTGGTGATCTCTTCTCCGCTCGGGGAGAGGTCGGATTGCCCCGAATTGCCCTTCGCAATTCGGTTGAGTGAGGGGCTACCTCGCCGCCAGCAGCGCGTTGGAAACCAGGGTCTCTGCCGGAGCGAGCGACGCTCAGCTCGTCTTGATCTGCTCGGCAGCGGTTATCAGGAGTTCGGCCATGGCGCCGCGAATCTGAATATCGGTGAGGGCGACGCCGGCCGCGTCGAAATCGCCGCGCACCTTGCGGAACACATCGTCGTCGCCGGCCTCCTCGAAGTCGGAACGCACCACCTCTTTCGCATAGGCGTCGGCGTCCGCGCCTGATTTGCCGAGTTTTTCGGCGGCCCACAGGCCGAGCAGCTTGTTGCGGCGCGCCATGGCCTTGAACTTGGTTTCCTCGTCCATGGCGAACTTCTTCTCGAAGCCTTCCTGACGGTCTCTCATGCTGGTCATGGTGTGCCTCGTTCGGGGGTTTCGGTCTCCGACCTTCATCCGGTGGACAAGAAGAGCGGTGGGTAGGGGAACATGGCGTGCATGGATGTCATAAGCAAGGCCGGACCGTTCATTCCGCAGGGCAATGGCTTCGGTTTGCGCTGCGCCTCAACGCGCTGCCTTCCTACGCTGGCGATTAGCGAAAGCCGTGGCGACATCCAATCTTCCCCCGGGGGAGGTGCCACGTGGTGGCAAAGAGGGCAGAACAGAGGGAAGGATCGCGGCTTCATTCCAGCTTGGGTTCCTCGCCCCCACGAAAGTGGGGGAGAGGTGGCTCGGCGAAGTCGAGACGGAGAGGGGGCTGCGCCCTACCAAGGCCCCCTCTCCGTCCGCTTCGCGGCCACCTCTCCCCCGCTTCACGGGGGCGAGGAACCCAAGTCTTGACAGGTCGGCGGGACAGCACCCCCCTCTGCCCTGCCGGGTATCTCCCCCGTAAGGGGGGAGATCGGCAGCTTCGCCGTCGGCCCTCCGTCCCGATATGATTTGACGTTGCCGCGCCGTGGCCTACTCTACAGGTCATGAACCGAGGAGACGAGCGATGCAGTCGCCTTTCAACGGGATTCGTAGCGTCACGCTGGCAGCGGCTGTGATGCTTGCCGCCGGCAGCGCGGCTTACGCCCATCACGGCTGGTCGTGGACCGAGGATGGGTTTTTCGAGCTCCGGGGCAGGATCACGGCGATCTACATTGGCAATCCGCACGCCACGCTCGATGTCGACGCCGAGGGCGAGGCTTGGCGGGTGGAGATGGCGCCGCCGTCGCGCACCATCGCCGCCGGCTTCACCGAGGAGGTCGCCAAGGTGGGCGACGAGGTGACCGCGATCGGCAACCGCTCGCTCGACGAGCAGGAAAAGCGCATGAAGGCGGTGCGCATCATCGTCGGCGGCAAGACCTACGATGTATATCCCGACCGCGTGCCGCCGGCCTGAATGGACGGGTTGCTGGCCGGCATCGAGCAACTCGCTCTCGTCAAGGGGCTGAAGGCCTCCTTCGTTGCCTACCCAATCGTCAACGCGCTGCACATCCTGTCGATCGGCGCGCTGCTGACCAGCGTCATGCTGATGGACCTCAGGGTCATCGGCGCCTTCCGCGCGCTGCCGCAGGCGGCGTTCGTCGCGCTGCTGCGCCGCACGGCGTTGGGTGCGTTTGCCGGCGCGCTGGTCACCGGGGCGCTGCTGTTTTCGGTCCGGGCGAGGGAATATGCGGCGATGCCGGTTTTCCTTGCCAAGATGGCGCTGATCCTTCTCGCGGGGGTCAACTTCCTCGTCTTCATGCGCCTCGCAAAAGGCGGTGACGAACCGGCCGGCGGGACCGTCACCATCCTGGCGGTGCTTTCGCTGATGCTGTGGACATCCGTGCTTTTCGCCGGACGGTTTATTGGGTTTCTCTAGCAAATCGGGCGTCGGCACTGGCCTTCCCAAGGCGCGAGATGGTGCGCGCCGAATGCAGGGCGTCCTAAAGGTGCGGGCACGTCACTGGAGTAATGTGCACGCCGTCAATTCCGGCTTCCTTAACGCCATCAACCACGTCTACGCGAGGTATTTAGCGCAGCTCGTGCCGGTGACTTCGTGGCGTTGCCTTTCTTGATGCGATCACCTGCTAAATCGCAAACTCGTAGGGCTTCAGGCTAATATTATTCTTGTGAGGTACCACGAGAACGTGCTCGCTTTCATTTGGCTGACTAATGTGAATGTGCCAGTATTGGCTTTTTTCGGTCTTAGAAACATGAAGGTCGATTAGGAGCCTATTTATGACCAATCTCGGTATGGAAAAGGCGATGTCCAAGTCCATGCAGCCGAGTACAAAGTATCCTTCGTTTCCACCTCTTAAGAATTCGTCCCACTTTGGATGATACGCATACCAATATGGCGTTCTGGAATCGTATTTCTTAGACAGCGTGCATACTATCCTTTTGCTGCCATCGGTGCTTTGATAAAGTGCTCGACTCGTTTGAACCAACTCCTCCTTGAGTTTCGAGGACATAGCCGACACGATTGCTTTCCTCTTTTTCGCAAGCAATTCAGTGCTGACGACTATCGGCCTAATATGGCCGGGAAACCTGGCGCCCTTGATGTTCGCACCATTGAAATCGGCGTTCCCGATGATGGCGTTGGTAAAATCGCATCCTGTGAAGTCGAATCCGGTCAGCTGGCAGTTCGAAAAATCCATGCCTTCAAAATTTGCAAATCTAAAATCGGACGTAGGATCAAGCCCGGATATCATTACGAGTTCAACGAAGTTTTCCGTCTCAGCGGAATGAATTCGTGCCAAAGATTCGTCTAATTTCACCTTCTATAGCTCCATCTCGCAAAGCGAATGTTTTCGCTCGCAAATAGATGCTCGGAATAACAATCTCACGATCCCAAATTTATTTCCCGGCACGAACGAGCCGTCTGTTCGCTTGAACAAAAGAGCATCATACGGAATCTCGAATGAAACGCTAACTTTTGGCTTTGGTCCGCTAGGCTCAGCACGGCAGAAGCGGTCGTGTTTGATTAGCGTGCCAAGCAATGGCTTTTGGATCTGCTCGGAAGTTAGGCTCCACTTCGGGTTGGCAGCTGTTCCATGAGCGAGGATGGGCCTGTGTTTTGTTGAAAAACGCGAACTGCTGGCAACTGCTTTCTTGGTAGAGCGCGAGCGCGATGCCTTTACGCTTCCTTTTGAAGCAGATACCGAAATTGCACCTGACCAACCGCTGTCCATGGCATTGCTCATCTCGCCAGATTCGGAAATCTCCTGGGAAATTTCCAGTTCTGCCAAGGTTGTCGTATCGAACGCCCAGTCTTCTTCGGGAAACAAACATTCGTTTGCTTCAAAGTGGAGAACTACACGATTGATCGAGTATCGAATTGTCGGAAAACGCCAGCCTGCTTTGGCTTCCTCTCCGCGAACGGTGAGCCCTAAAGTCTTCCCAACCTTGTTTGTTGGTGAAAGCGAAACTGATGCCTCGATTAGGGTTTTCCAGCTGTCCACAAAAATGGCCCTGAGTCTATCGAAATGAAGCTAAGGCTATCAAGCGCTGGCTTGCTTCGCAAATGCTCGTGCTGCAGCCTGGCTGTTGGTTATAGGTGGAAATAATATCAGCGTCGCAAGCGAAACTAGGCGGTTACGCATTATGGTGGTCAAGTCTTAGAAGCTGGCGCTGCCCGTAATCGGCCTGTCGGCATCCCCGCTCCGTAGAACGGGGATGAAAGGCGCAGCTTTCGACCTCAAGCAAAATACTCCTGCAGCGGCCTGACTTCCAAACTCCCCGCCTTCAGCGCCGCAATAGCCTCCGCCACGGCAGCGGCGCCCGAGAGCGTCGTGTAATACGGCACCTTCTGCATCAGCGTCGCGCGGCGCAGCGACTTCGAATCCGACACCGCCTTCTGACCGTCCGTGGTGTTGAAGACGATCTGGACCTGGCGGTTGCGGATGGCGTCCTCGATGTGGGGGCGGCCTTCCAGCACCTTGTTTATCTTCTCGGCGACGACGCCGTTTTCGGCGAGGAAGCGCTGGGTGCCAGAGGTGGCCAGCACCTTGAAACCCTGGCCGGCGAGGCGCTTGACCGCCGGCAAGATGCCTTTCTTGTCCTCGTCGCGCACCGAGACGAACAGCGTGCCCGCGCGGGGGAGATCGACACCCGCCCCCAGCTGGCTCTTGGCGAAGGCGAGCGCGAAGTCGCGGTCGAGGCCCATGACCTCGCCGGTCGAGCGCATTTCCGGGCCGAGCAATATGTCGACGCCGGGGAAGCGGGCGAAGGGGAAGACGGCTTCCTTGACCGCGATATGGCCGGGATTGCGAGGGTCGGGCATGGCGCCGTAATGGGCGAAGGCGTCTTCCAGGCTCTCGCCGGCCATGATGCGGGCGGCGATCTTGGCAATGGGCCGGCCGATGGTCTTGGCGACGAAGGGCACGGTGCGCGACGCCCGCGGATTGACCTCCAGCACATAGACCGTGCCGTCCTTGATCGCGTACTGCACGTTCATCAACCCGCCGACATTGAGCGCGCGGGCAAGGGCTGCCGTCTGGCGCTCCAGCTCATCGACGAGGTCGGAAGGCAGCGAGTGCACCGGCAGCGAGCAGGCGCTGTCGCCCGAATGGATGCCGGCCTCCTCGATGTGTTCCAATATGCCGGAGACGAAGGTCGCCTTGCCGTCGCACAGGCAATCAACGTCGACCTCGATGGCGCCCGAGAGATAGGTGTCGAACAGCAGCGGGTTCTTGCCCAGCAGCGTGTTGATCTGGCCGGTCTTGTCGTTGGGGTATTTCTGCTTGATGTCCTCCGGCACCAGGCCGGGCACGGTGTCGAGGAGGTAGGTCTGCAGCATGCCCTCGTCATGGATGATCTGCATGGCGCGGCCGCCGAGCACATAGGACGGGCGCACCACCAGCGGGAAGCCTAGCTCGCCGGCGACGAGGCGGGCCTGCTCGACCGAATAGGCGATGCCGTTCTTCGGCTGGCTGAGGTTGAGCTTGTGCAAGAGCTTCTGGAAGCGGTCGCGGTCCTCGGCGAGATCGATCATGTCGGGCGAGGTGCCGAGGATCGGGATGCCGGCCTTCTCCAGCGCGTCGGCCAGTTTCAGCGGCGTCTGGCCGCCGAACTGGACGATGACGCCGACCAGTTCGCCGGACGCCTGTTCGGCGCGCAGGATCTCCAGCACGTCCTCCGCCGTCAGCGGCTCGAAATAGAGCCGGTCGGAGGTGTCGTAGTCGGTCGAGACGGTTTCGGGGTTGCAGTTGACCATGATCGCCTCGAAGCCGGCATCGCGCAGCGCGAAGGCGGCGTGGCAGCAGCAATAGTCGAACTCGATGCCCTGGCCGATGCGGTTCGGGCCGCCGCCGAGGATGACCACCTTCTTGCGCGACGACACCTGCGCCTCGTTGGCCAGCGCGCCGGCGAACGGCACTTCGTAGGTCGAGTACATGTAGGCGGTGGGCGAGGCGAACTCGGCGGCGCAAGTGTCGATACGTTTATAAACCGGATGAACGTCGAGCTTTTCACGAATCTTCTGAATCTCTTCCGCGTCGGTCTTCGTCAACGACGCGAGGCGGGCATCCGAGAAACCCATCGCCTTCAGCATGCGCAGATTGGCGGCGTCCTCGGGGATGCCGTGCTCGCGGATGCGATCTTCCATGGCGAGGATGCCGGCGATCTGTTCGAGGAACCACGGGTCGATCTTGCACATGGCGTGCACGTCTTCCAGCGAGGTGCCCATGCGGATCGCCTGCGCCACCATGCGCAGCCGGTCGGGCGTCGGCGTGCCGAGCGCGGCGCGGATGGCGTTGCGGTCATCGACATGGCTGGCCGGCGCGCTGCCGTGGCCGAGGCCGGGGATCTCGATTTCGTCCAGGCCGGTCAGGCCGGTTTCCAGCCCACGCAGCGCCTTCTGCAGCGATTCCTGAAAAGTGCGGCCGATGGCCATGACCTCGCCGACCGACTTCATTGCCGTGGTCAGCACCGGCTCGGCGCCGGGGAATTTCTCGAAGGCAAAGCGCGGAATTTTGGTGACGACATAATCGATGCTCGGCTCGAACGAGGCCGGCGTGGCGCCGCCGGTGATGTCGTTCTCCAGTTCGTCCAGCGTGTAGCCGACGGCGAGTTTCGCCGCGATCTTGGCGATGGGGAAACCGGTCGCCTTGGAGGCGAGCGCGGACGAGCGCGAGACGCGCGGGTTCATCTCGATGACCACGAGTCTTCCGTCGGCCGGATTGACGGCGAACTGCACATTGGAGCCGCCGGTCTCGACGCCGATCTCGCGCAGCACCGCGATCGAGGCGTTGCGCATCATCTGGTATTCCTTGTCGGTCAAGGTCAGGGCAGGGGCGACGGTGATCGAATCGCCCGTGTGCACGCCCATCGGGTCGATGTTCTCGATCGAGCAGACGATGATGCAATTGTCCGCCCTGTCGCGGACAACCTCCATCTCATACTCCTTCCAGCCGAGCACGCTCTCCTCGATCAGCACCTCGGTGGTCGGCGAGGCGTCGAGGCCGGACTGGACGATCTCATAGAATTCGGCGCGGTTGTAGGCGATGCCGCCGCCGGTGCCGCCCATGGTGAAGGACGGGCGGATGATGGCGGGCAGGCCGACATGGTCGAGCGCCTGGGCGGCGATCGCCATGCCATGGCTGATATAGCGCTGCTTGCGGTCGCCTTCGCCGAGGTTCCAGCGCGTCTCCAGCGCGTCGAGCGCGGCGTCGAGATCGGCCGGCTTCTCGGCCTTGAGCGCCGCGCGCTCTGCCTCATGCGTCTTGCGGTCGGCGTTCTTGACGTCGGTGGCGTTGGCCAGCATCGACTTCGGCGTTTCGAGGCCGATCTTCTTCATCGCCTCGCGAAACAGCGCCCGGTCTTCGGCCTTGTCTATTGCCGTGGCGTCGGCGCCGATCATCTCGACATTGTAACGCTCGAGCACGCCCATGCGGCGCAGCGAAAGCGCCGTGTTCAGCGCCGTCTGGCCGCCCATGGTCGGCAGCAGCGCGTCCGGCCGCTCCTTGGCGATGATCTTGGCGACGACTTCGGGCGTGATCGGCTCGATGTAGGTGGCGTCGGCCAGTTCCGGGTCGGTCATGATGGTGGCCGGGTTGGAATTGACCAGGATGACGCGGAAGCCCTCTTCCTTCAGCGCCTTGCAGGCCTGGGTGCCGGAATAGTCGAACTCGCAGGCCTGGCCGATGACGATGGGGCCGGCCCCGATGATCAGGATCGACTTGATGTCGGTGCGTCTTGGCATATCGAGGGTCCGTTCGGCAGGCGGCTTGCACGAAAAACCGGACGGGAAGACCCGGCCGGTTGTGCTCGCGATTCTGGTATCAGGCTAGGAGGGCCTTATAGGGAAGAGTTTTGCTGGATGTAACCCCCTAAAATGAGGGTTGTGTGGGGGTGCACATTTAGGCAAACAAGCGTCTCATTCCGTCGCGCCCCCCTCTGTCCTGCCGGACATCTCCCCCACACGGGGGGAGATCGGCCTTCACGTTTGATTTCGCCAATCGCCAACCTCGAAAAAAATGGCGCTGTCGGCGAAACAGCCAATCTCCCCCCTCGTGGGGGAGATGTCCGGCAGGACAGAGGGGGGCGCTGTCCCTCCAGCGTTTCGAATCTACCTAACCACCCGTCGCCAAAGCATCAGGAATCTCGAAGCGCTCCGAAACCCCGACGCGGATCATGTTGAGGGTGCCCTCGCGGGTGAAGCGGAACTCGCCCGGTGCATCGGAGCCGGCCGGCACGCCGGCGGCGAAGTTGATGACGCGCGTGCCGCCGTCGGGCCAGGTAACGGTGACGACGGTCTTGCCGTCGGCCGGACGCTCGACATTGGCGTCACAACTGGTCATCGGCTGGCCGACATAGCGCGCGCAGGGAATCCTGTTCTTGGCGCCAGCGGCTGGCGGTCCTGGTGGCTGCAGCCGCGCAACCGTTTGTGCGTCGGCCGGAGGTGCTGCATTGACAGCGAAATTCTGGACGGCATCCGCCGCGGGCGCCTGCCCAACCATCTCGCCGGTTGACGAGTTTTCGCTGGCCGAAAGCGCGAGGCGGTAAGCATCCTCTATTGCCGCCTTGCCTATTGCCTCGGCGGGAGTCGGCGAGGGTTCGGTGCCGCCGAGCCGTTCCGTCAGGTCGGGCAGCGGCGCAGCCAGCGTGGGGCTCGCGGCTCCGGCAGAAGCGGTCGCGCCTTCGCCGGTCGTTTCCATGTCGGCCGCCGGCTGGGGATTGATGGGATCGAGGTAGCGCGCCGGAGCCCATCCAATCATCTGCGGGTTGTCGGTCTCCGCGACCTTGCACCATTGATGGCCGTTGACGTCGTTGCAGCCGAGATTGTTCAGGCTCGACCCATTGGGCAGGCGTGTCTGGATCTTGCCGCCTGGCGAGGGCTTGGCGCGGATGTTCAAGAGATCGTCCGGAGCCAGACCCGTGACGATGGAGACGACTTCAGCCTCCTGCGCTCTGGCCGGCAGCGCCGTCGGCAGCATCGCCATCAGAAGCGCGGCAATCAGCAGCGTCGTTGGGAGCGTAAGTTTGCGCCTCATTACCTGGCCATGGGCGATTGCATTACCGAAAGCGCGGCCAGGCACGGAAGCACCACCGCATGCCGAGCGATTTATAGGGGACGACATGGCGTCATGTAAGCCGGAAAATATGGCCGTGGCATGGGCAACTCGACCTAGGTCGGTGGGGGTATCAGCTTCGTTTAACCTGACATAAACCCGGTGCGCAGCGCGTGGGCCCATTCTGGCCGTCCCGCCTGCTCTGCCTGTCGCGCGGCCGCCTCGTGATCGTAGTCGACGGCGATGGCCTCGAAACGGTCGCGGTGCTCGCCGAGTTCGACGATGCCGTAGCGCGCATGCGGGGAGCCTTGCTCGGAGACATGCGCCGGTGGCGTATCGTCGTAGTAGGCGGGGCAGCCGATGCTGCCGGGGTTGAAGATGACGGGACCGCCGGGAATGCGGATCAGCTCGGCGCGGTGGCTGTGGCCGCACAGCACGATGCGGCAAGAGGCGTCGAGCCCTTTCAGCCGTCGCTTGATGGCGGCCAGCGGCGCGCGCACCAGCTGGCCATCCGAGATCGCGTCGGCCAGGTATTTTTCATCATGGTCGGGACGGGCATGGAAGGCGATGACGCCGGGCGCGATCTCCAGGGTGAGAGGCAGCGCAAACAGCGCCTCGCGATGCGCCGCCGTCAGCCGCTCCTGCGCGTAGCGGTCGGAAGGCCACATCTCATCGTCGGCCGGGTCGACGGCGACACGGCGGTCGTGGTTGCCGCGCACCGTCGGCAGGTTGAGCGCTTCCAGCCGCTGCATGGTTTCGTGCGGCCACAGCGGACCGGAAACGCAATCGCCGAGATTGACGACAAGGTCGGCGCCGCCACGCTGCTTGAGATCGTCGAGCACCGCGTCCAGCGCCAGGACGTTGCCGTGGATATCGGCGAGGACGGCGATGCGCATGGGAGGCTCCGGTGGTTGACGATTGACTGGCAAGGGAAGGGCGTACCTTGCAGGCTTGGATTCCTCGCCCCCACGAAGTGGGGGAGAGGTGGCTCGGCGAAGCCGAGACGGAGAGGGGGACTGCGCTGACCTGATTCCGAATGCTTTAGACAACTTTCCCCTGGTGTGCCACTTCGGAGGCCCCCTCTCCGACCGCTTCGCGGCCACCTCTCCCCCGCTATGCGGGGGCGAGGAACCCAAGTCCTGCACTCAGGCCGGCATTTCGACGTCATGGCCGCCGATCGCCGGCAGCGCCTTGTCCTCGCCGGCGGCGGCAATCACGCTGTCGAGCAGGCCCGGGAAGCGGGCGTCTAGATCGTCGCGGCGCAGCGTGATCAGGCGGCTGGTGCCGACCACTTCGGCGCGGGTGACGCCGGCCTCGCGCAATTTGGCGAGGTGGTAGCTGAGATTGGTCTTCGAGCCGAGATCGAGGAACCGGCTGCAATTCAGCGGTACGCCTTCCTTGCTGGCGAGATAGCGCACGATGGCAAGCCTGGTCGGGTCGCCGAGCACGGCAAGCACGATCGGCAGGCTGATCTGGTCGGCGTTGGGATGGGGCAAGGTCATGCCCAGGAATTAAGCACAATCGGCGCCGATTTCAACGTATCTCCTCCTTCTCCGGTGCTCCCGGCTTCGACGCTGCTCCGGCCTGTCCTGACACAGGGCTGTCAGCAGGGTTCAGTTATTTTCCCCGGGCTTCATTGACATCATGCCCTGTTATGTCCAATTGTTCAATAACTTTTGAACTAAGGATTTCCCCATGGACAAGCGCCTCTTCTGGCTTGCGCTCGGATCGTTTACGATCTCGACCGAAGGCTTCGTCATCTCCAGCCTGCTGCCCGACATCGCCAGTGACGCCGGCATCTCCATTCCGCTCGCCGGTTCGCTGATCACCGCCTTCGCGCTCGCCTATGCGGTCGGCACGCCGATCCTGGCGACGCTGACCGGCGAATGGGACCGGCGCCGCGTCATCTTGTGGACGCTGGTGTTCTTCGTCCTCGGCAATCTGGTGGCGGCGTTGAGCTCCTCCTTCGAAGTGCTGCTGATCGCGCGCATCGTCATGGCGCTGTCGTCAGGCCTGTTCGCGGCAACCGCGCAGGGAACCGCCGTGGCGCTCGTCGACGATCATCACCGGGCCCGCGCCATTGCGGTCGTCGTCGGCGGCACCACGGTGGCGGTGGCGGTCGGCGCGCCGCTCGGCGCGCTTGTCGCGACCATCGCCGGCTGGCGCGGCACTTTCTTTGCCATCGCCGGGCTCGGCGCGCTCGCCGGCGCGATCCTGTGGTACAGGCTGCCGCGCGGCATCGTCGGCACCAGGCTGCCGCTGAGGCTCAGGCTGGCGGCGGCACTCCGTCCCGGCGTGCCCTCGATTCTGGTGACGACGACCCTGGCACTGGTCGGCGCCTTCACCGTCTTTTCCTATGTCGCGCCTCTGGCTATCGAGGGGGGCGGCCTGAGCCCGCTGGCGCTGCCGGGCATGCTGCTGGCCTTTGGTGTCGGCGCCGTCATCGGCAACATTGCCGGCGGGCAGGCCGCCGACCGTTTTGGCGCGACGCGCACCGTCAGTTGGTCGCTGGCGCTCAGCGCCGCGATGCTGGTCATGCTTTCGGTCATCCCGACATTCCTGCCGCACCATATTGCCGGGCCGGCACTGATGGCGATGATGGTGCCGTGGGGCATCGTCGGCTGGGCCTTCCCGCCGGCGCAGGCCAGCCGCATCATCAAGCTCGCGCCCGACGCCGCACCGATCGTGCTGTCGCTCAACGCTTCGGCGCTCTATCTCGGCGTCGCGCTGGGCGCCGTGGTGGGCGGTGCGGTGCTGCGCTATGGCGCGCCGGCCGATCTCGGCCTGGTGGCGGCAGCGTTCCCTATCGTGGGGTTAGGCGTCGTGCTGGCCGAACGCATGCTGGCCCGGCCTGTCGCCATGCCGGCGGAGTAAGGTCTTCGCGCCGCCGGCCGGCGGTTCAGGCCGGCGGCGCATTGAAATCCAGCGCGGCGATGTCATCCAGCGCCGCGCGCAGCCTTGCCGCCTCGTCCTTGCCGACCATCGCCTCGAAACGCTGCTGGGCGAGGCTCCATAATTTCATGGCCTCATCGAGCTTGACCAGGCCTTGCGGCGTCAGCCGCACGCGCTTGACGCGGCGGTCGTCCTTGTCGGCGAAAGTCTCGACATAGCCGTCGCGGATCAGCGGTTTCAGCGTATGGCCAAGCGCGGACAGGTCCATGATCAGCGCCTCGGCAATCGCACCCATCGCCGGCTCGCCGCCGATATGGATCTGGTAGAGCAGGCCCTGCTGCGTCGCCTTCAGGCCGGAAGGGGCAATCATATCGTCATAGAACTGGCCGAGCTTTCGTGTCGCTCGACGCAGCGAGGCGTTGTTGCAAAGGGTCAGGCCGGGCAGGGCGGCTTGGGTCATGGCGTGCTTCCTTGGAAGCGAACGGCGTTCGCTCATTCCGCCCTGAAATAATCTTCGACAGTCCGATTGACAAGATAGTGGCATATACCTATTTCAAAGAAAGTGGCATATACCACTAAATGGAATCTGGCGGCTTGAGACAGGCAGGGCATTGCCCGCCGCACTTATAGCCAAGGTCAAAAACAGAAGGATCAGGACAATGAGCAATCAAAACAACAAGGGCACGGCGGTGGTCACCGGCGCTTCCTCGGGCATCGGTGCAGTCTATGCGGACAGGCTGGCAGGGCAGGGCTATGATCTCGTGCTGGTGGCGCGCCGTGCCGACCGGCTCGAGGAGCTGGCGGAGAAGCTGCGCTATGCCTACAAAAGCAAGGTCAGCGTCATCAGCGCCGACCTCGCCGACGACAACGATATCCGCCGTGTCGAGAAGGCGATATCGGCCGACGAGAGCGTCACGCTGCTGGTCAACAATGCCGGCATCGGCGGAGCGCAAGTGGTGGCGACAGCCGACGCCGACCTCGCCGAGCGCATGATCAAGGTCAATATCGTCGCCTTGACGCGGCTGACGCGCGCCGTTCTGCCGGGGCTGATCGCTCGCAAGCGTGGCGCCATCGTCAACATCGCTTCGGTGCTCGCCTTCGACACGTCGTTCGGCGGCATCTACAGCGGCACCAAGGCCTATGTCGTCAACTTCACCGAGGCCTTGCAGCGCGAAGTTGCCGACACCGGGGTGAAGGCGCAGGTCGTGCTGCCGGGCGCGACGCGCACCGATTTCTGGGAACTTGCCGGAAGCGATATCGACAAGCTGCCAAAGGAGATTGTCATGACGGCCGACGATCTGGTGGATGCCGCGCTTGTCGGGCTTGCCAGAGGCGAAACCGTTACCGCGCCGGGACTCGCCGATGCGGCCAAGCTGGACGCGTTCCTTAGCGCCCGACAGGGTTTTTACGGCAGCCTGCACGCCGACAAGCCTGCGGCGCGCTACGCGGCTTGAGGGTAGGATAGCGCCTGCCCTGCAGGACTTGGGTTCCTCGCCCCGCCAGAGGCGGGAGCGAGGAACCCAAGTTGTGCTACTTCCAGTTCTTGCGCCGTTCGATCTCAGCCTCGGAAGGCTCCTCCGTCGCGAAAGATCCGGTCTTGATCTTACCGTCGCGTTCATAGCGCGCCATGATGACGCCAGTGCTTGAAGCCAGCGACTTGGTGAGCTGGAAGGCGGCCGGCAGCGCGTTGTCATCGAACAGCCGCTTACCCTTGCCCAGCACAAGCGGGAAGATCAGCAAGGTGATCTCGTCGATCAGGCCGTTGGCGAGCAAAGTCTGGATCAGCTCGCTTGACCCCTGGATGAGCAGGTCCGGGCCAGCTTCCTGCTTGAGCTGGCGCAGCGTGGCCACGACATCGTCGCTAAGCGACTGGCTGTTTTGCCAGGTGAGCGTCCCCGGCCTGTGCGTCGCCACATATTTGGTGGCGGCGTTGAAACTGTCGGCGATCAGGCCGTTCTTCTGATAGGGGCCAGTAGGCGGCGAAGATGTCATAGGTCCTGCGGCCGAGCAGCAGCGCGAAGGGTTTCGAGAACGTCTCATCCATCGCGGCGCCCATCACATCGTCCCAGTAGTGGAACGTCCAGCCGCCGAACTCGAAACCGCCGACTGGGTCTTCCTCCGGTCCGCCGGGCGCCTGCATGACGCCGTCGAGGCTGACGAATGTCGAGGCGATGATCTTCCTCATGGGTGTTCTCCTTTCTGATTGTCCATGCCGTCAGATTTCGGTCAAAGGACGGGTGAGCAAGCGTTCATCCGACAAGGCCGGCGAAATTTCTTGCGCCTTAGCCCGTCCGGCCCCGATGACTTCAGCTTGCCAGTCGGCCGCGAATGTCTTTCGTCGAGAACCAGACGTCGCCGATGACGGCGATGGCGGTGCGGTCCGGCGCCTTGTCGGCGGTCAACCAGATCGAGCGAATGCGCGCGGCCTTGTCGCGGTCAGGGATTTTCGCCTCCGGGCCTGCGAGCGAGGCGCCGACGCAAGGGATGAACCATGACCGCATGAAGGGGTCGCAGGCAAAGCCTCCTTCCGCGCGGGTCACCATGACCGCCAGGCCGACGCGCTCGGCCGGGCGCCAGGGAAAGACCATGCGGCCACCCGGCTTCAGCGCCTTCAGCCAGGCGGCCGGCGGCGCCACGACGCCGGCATTGACATAGATGATGTCGGACGGCGGCAGGCTGCCGGTCACCGCGTCGCCTTGGATGACGGTCACATTGCCATAGGGTTCGAGATTCTGTCTGGCGCGGTCGGCAAGATCGGCCTCCAGTTCGAAGGCGGTGACGGCGCCCGGCGACACCAGCCGCGCCAGCAGCGCTGTGTAGTAGCCGGTGCCGGCACCGATATGGGTGACGGTTTCGCCGGGTTTTGGCGCCACCTTGCCGATCCACATGGCGTGCAGGACCGGTTCGCCATTGTTGATGCCCTTGGCGGTGTCGAGCGCGACCAGCACATTCTGGTAGATATGGACCGGATCGGCGCTCGGCGTTTCAAGCGTGCTGTTGCCGGCGACGACCGTCCACGGTCCGGGGCCAAGAAAGGCTTCGCGCGGCACCTCGGTGAAAACCGCTTCAAGGCGTGGATCGGCCGAACCGGCACGGGCGGCCAGCAGCCGCGCGTAGAATTTTCGAACTTCGGCAATCTGCGTCATGGCTTTGGCAACATAGCGCGGATTGCCGATTTGTCGCGGCCGCCTTGGCAGAGAGAACTTTCAGCCGATGCCGGCGACGGTGTCGTAGAGCAGCTTGAAGTTGAGCACCAGGATGACGCCGGCGACCACCCAGGCAAGTGCGGCGACGGAGCGTGGAATGGCGAACGTGCCCATCTTCTTCTTGTCCGACACAAACTGCACCAGCGGGATCACTGCGAAGGGGAGCTGCATCGACAGGATCACCTGGCTGAAGACCAGGAGCTGACCGGTCCCCTTCTCGCCGTAGAGCGCTGTGACGACCACGACCGGTATGATGGCGATGCCACGCGTCAGCAGGCGGCGCGCCCATTGCGGGATGCGCAGGCGAAGAAAGCCTTCCATCACGATCTGCCCGGCAAGTGTCGCCGTCACCGTCGAGTTCAGGCCGGAGGCAAGCAGCGCCACGGCAAACAGGATCGAGGCGATGCCGAGGCCAAGCAGCGGCGACAGGAGTTCGAAGGCCTGGCCGATCTCGGCGACGTCCTGATGGCCGGTGCCATGGAAGGCCACGGCCGATACGATGAGGATCGAGGCGTTGACGAACAGCGCCAGGATCAGGGCAATGGTCGAGTCCGTCGTTGCCCATTTGATGGCGTCGCGCTTGCCCTTGTCGGTGCGCTCATAGGCGCGGGTCTGCACGATCGAGGAGTGCAGATAGAGATTATGCGGCATCACCGTGGCGCCGATGATGCCGATGGCGATGTAGAGCATTGCCGGGTTGGTGACGATTTCGGACGACGGCACGAACATCGAATGCAGTATCGAGCCGACCGGCGGAGCGGCGGCGAAGATCTGGATGGCGAAACAGCCGAAAATGATGATCAAAAGCGCAACGATAAAGGCCTCGAGGTAGCGGAAGCCCCTGTTCATCAGCAGCAGCACGAGAAAGGCGTCGAGGGCGGTCAGGACTGCGCCGCCGATCAGCGGAATTCCGAACAGCAGCTGCAAGGCGATCGCCGTGCCGATGACTTCGGCCAGGTCGCAGGCAATGATGGCCAGCTCGCAGGCGATCCACAGCATCAAATTGACCGGGCGGGGGTAATAGGCGCGGCAAGCCTGGGCGAGATCGCGGCCGGTGGCGATGCCGAGCCTGGCGGCGAGCGCCTGCAGCAGGATCGCCATCAGGTTCGACAGCATGATGATGAAGAGCAGCGTGTAGCCGAACTGGGCGCCGCCGGCGAGGTCGGTCGCCCAGTTGCCGGGATCCATATAGCCGACCGAAACCATGTAGCCCGGCCCCATGAAGGCGAACAGGCGACGGAACCAGGTGCCAGTCTGCGGCACCGCGATCGAGGCGTTGACCTCGCGCAAGCTGGGTTGCTCGTCTTCTTCCGGCCGGGCAAACCGCCACATGGATCGGGGTGCTGATGTGGCTTCGGCGTCTGACATGGAGGCTTTCCGCTTGAATGGATGGCTTGCGGTTCTATCTATGTCGCGGCTCAACATTATGCAATATGCTATATTTCATTGATCATGCTTTTGTGATGTGCTCGATCAACGCCCAGATAACCGCAGACGCCGGTTGCGCCTGCCTTGGAATGCAAATAAACGGCCAGGACAAGGGAAGCCCATGCTATGAATGTGCAATGCCGGCTTATCCGCCGACAGTCGAGGAGGAGCGCATATTGGCGCTGAAGAAGAAACCAGTCCCGCGCGAACCGTTGCCCGACGCCGAAATCCATTCGGAAGGATTCCGGCAGACGCGCGAAGCGCGGCGCAGCGCGCTGGTCGAGGACTATGTCGAGCTTATCGCCGACCTGATCGAGGACGGCAACGAGGCGCGGCAGGTCGACATCGCGGCGCGGCTCGGCGTTGCCCAGCCGACGGTCGCCAAAATGCTGACGCGGCTGTGCGCCGACGGGCTGGTTTCGAGGAAACCTTACCGTGGCGTGTTCCTGACAGAGGCCGGCCGCAAGGTTGCGGAAGAGAGCCGTATTCGCCATCAGACGGTGGAAGCCTTCCTGCGCTCGCTCGGCGTCAGCGCCGAGACGGCGCGCATCGACGCCGAGGGCATCGAGCACCATGTCAGCGCCGAGACGCTTGAAGCGTTCCGCAAGGCGATGATCGCGGCGCGCTGATACGGGATTTCGCCATTCCAGACCGTTGATCCACCGGAACCGCTGCATCGCCGGTGCGTTTGATATCGTGCCGCGCGATTGTCGCGAGGCGAGGAGGATATCATGGGCGTTGAACAGGCACCGACCGCGAAGGGCAAGCAGGCCGCCAAGGGATTGAGGCAGGCCGCTGCGAAGGACGAGCGCAAGACGGAAGCGGAAACCGGCCGCCCGCTGAAGAAAGGTGCCGCGCGTTTCGAGGAGCGGTCGAAAAGCTCTGACGGCAAGAGCGCCGGGGCCAAGCAAAAGAGCTGAACGGGCCGCTCCCAGAACGATCAGCTAGTCCCGAGTTGGCTTTCGGAGGGCGTGGCCCGTCGCATGTTTCCAACGTGAGAAATGCTGTGACTTGGGACCATCGTTGGGATAATTATTGTCTGATCGGATTGGGCTTGATCACCGCCCGATGAACCGGAAACGTGCGTCATAAGGATTTGCCATGCTCTGGAAGGGTCGTCGTCAGAGTGACAATGTCGAGGATCAGCGCGGCCAGGGCGGCGGTGGCTTCGGCCGTCCCGGCCAGTTCCGTATCCCGATCGGCGGCAGTGCCGGCGGCGGCCGCATGTCGCTGTCCAGCATTATCATCCTGGGGGTGATTGCACTGATCGCGTGGGGCGTCTTCGGGATCAATCCCCTGCAGATTCTGAACGGCGGCGGCGGCCTGGTACCGGGCGGCGGTGGCCAGATCACCGACAATAGCGGCACCCAGGGCGGTGGCACCGGCGCGCCGGCCTCCGACGAGATGAAGCAGTTCGTATCGACGGTGCTGGCCGAGACCGAGGACACCTGGACCGGCATTTTCCAGGCCGAGGGCCTGACGTATGAGGATCCAAAGCTGGTCCTGTTCAGCGGGCAGATCCGCTCGGCCTGCGGCTTCGCCTCTTCGGCGGCCGGTCCGTTCTACTGCCCCGGCGACCACAAGGTCTATCTCGACACCACCTTCTTCCAGCAGCTCGACCGGCAATTCGGCGCTTCGGGCGATTTCGCGCAGGCCTATGTGATCGCGCATGAGGTCGGCCATCATGTCCAGAATCTCACCGGCATCCTGCCCAAGTTCAACCAGATGCGCCAGCAGATGGGCGAGGCCGAATCCAACCAGATGTCGGTGCGAGTCGAGCTACAGGCCGACTGCTTCGCCGGCGTGTGGGCGCATTTCACCGCCCAGAAAGGTCTTCTTGAACAGGGCGACATTCAGGAGGCGCTGAACGCCGCCCAGCAGATCGGCGACGACACGATGCAAAAGAAGATGCAAGGCTACGTCGTGCCGGAGAGCTTCAACCATGGCACCTCGCAGCAGCGCCAGACCTGGCTGGCGCGCGGTTACAAGAGCGGCAAGCTTTCCGATTGCGATACGTTCAACAATCCGATCTGAAGCGCCGGCTTCTCTCGCTGATTTGACGGCAACATTGCAGTCAGGGGATGTCAGGATGGAAACATCCTGCTTGTTCCCTTATTGTTCCAGGCGACGCACTCAACTATAAGGTGCCTCCGCCTTCGCCTTGGGCGGCCCGAGAGAAATCATCATGATCGACCCCAAAACCGCCAGGCGAGGCCTCGCGCTCGTTTTCACCACGCTGCTGCTCGACATCATCGGCTTCGGCATGATCATGCCGGTGCTGCCGGCCTATCTCAGGGAACTGACCGGCGTCGGCGTTAGCGAAGCGGCGATCGAAGGTGGCTGGCTGTTGTTCGCCTATGCGGCGATGCAGTTCGTTTTCGCACCCATCATGGGTGGGTTGAGCGACCGGTTCGGACGGCGGCCGATCCTGCTCGCCTCCGTGATCACCTTCTCCATCGATAATCTGATCTGCGCCATCGCCTGGTCCTATCCGATGCTGTTCATCGGGCGCGTGCTGGCCGGCATTTCCGGCGCCAGCTATTCCACGACATCCGCATTCATCGCCGATATCTCGAACGACGAGAACCGGGCGAAGAATTTCGGCTTGCTCGGCATCGCCTTCGGTGTCGGCTTCGTCATCGGGCCGGTGCTGGGCGGGCTGCTCGGCACGTTCGGGCCGCGCGTGCCGTTCTATTTCGCCGCCGGGCTTGCCTTCGTGAACTTCCTGATCGCCCTGTTTTTCCTGCCGGAAACGCTTGATGACAAGCATCGTCGCCGCTTCGAGTGGAAACGCGCGAACCCGGTCGGCACGCTCCTCCAGATGCGCAACTACCAAGGCATAGGCTGGATCGGTCTTGCCTTCTTCCTGATGACGCTTGGGCACATGATGTATCCGGCGGTCTGGTCGTTCGTCTCCAATTACCGCTATGGCTGGAGCGAGCAGCAGATCGGCTTCTCGCTCGGCGTCTTCGGACTGTGCGGAGCGATCGTCATGGCGACCGTCCTGCCGCGCGTGATCCCCAGGCTTGGCGAATGGAAGACGGCGGCCATCGGTCTTGCATTTACCGCGCTCAGCGCGTTTGGCTACGCCTTCGCCTGGCAAGGCTGGATGATCTATGCGGTGATCGTCGCCGGATGCCTCGAAGCGTTGGCCGATCCGCCGCTCAGGAGCCTCGCCGCCGCCAAGGTGCCGCCTTCGGCGCAAGGCGAACTCCAGGGCGCGATGACGTCGATCTTCTCGATCACCTCGATCATCACGCCGCTGCTTTATACGGCAATCTTTTCCTGGTTCACGGGGCCGAATGCGCCGGTGACCTTCGGCGGCGCGCCCTATCTGCTCGGCGCGATCTTCATGACGCTGGCGTTCATCGTTTTTGTGACGAAAGTAGCCAAGCCGACGTCCAAGGAAGCCGAGCGCATGCATGCGCAGGAAGCGGCGACCGACAGGATTTGATCCTCGCCTGTTGAATCCGTTTTACGCAATTGCAGACGGTATACCGGTATGCACTTTGCGTGAGGCTTTTAGGCGCGCTCTGCCAACAATTGCTCGCCGCGCCTCTCACGGATCAGGTTGACGAAGCGGCGGAACAGATAGTGCGAATCCTGCGGGCCGGGCGAGGCTTCCGGGTGATGCTGGACCGAAAACACGGGCCGGCCGGTCAGCGCGATGCCGCAGTTCGAGCCGTCGAACAGCGAGACATGGGTTTCCTCGACGCCTTCGGGCAGCGAGTCGGCATCGACGGCAAAGCCGTGGTTCATCGAGACGATCTCGACCTTGCCCGTGGTGTGGTCCTTGACCGGATGGTTGGCGCCATGATGGCCCTGATGCATCTTCTGGGTGCTGCCGCCCAGCGCCAGCGCCAGCATCTGGTGGCCAAGGCAGATGCCGAACAGCGGGATGTCGGTCTTCAACAGATCCTGGATAACCGGCACGGCATAATCGCCGGTGGCTTCCGGATCGCCGGGGCCATTCGACAGAAAGATGCCGTCCGGTTGCATGGCCATGATCTCCTCGGCGCCGGTCTTGGCCGGCACCACGGTGACCTTGGCGCCGAGACCGGCAAGCAGGCGCAATATGTTGCGCTTGACGCCGTAGTCTATGGCGACGACATGCATCGAAGGTTCGGCCTGTTCGCCAAAGCCCTCGTTCCAGACCCAGGGCGTCTCGCGCCAGACCGATGACTGGCCCGACGTTACTTCCTTGGCCAGATCGAGCCCGATCAGGCCGGACCACGCGGCGGCGCGGCGTTTCAAATCGTCGAGGTCAAAGGCGCCGTCGGGCGCATGTGCGATGACGGCGTTGGGCATGCCCTTTTCGCGGATCAGCGCGGTTAGCGCGCGGGTATCGATGCCCGACAGCGCCACGATGCCGCGCTTCTTCAGCCACTGGTCGAGACCGGCCGCGGCGCGATAGCTGGAGGGATTGGTGACGTCGGCCTTGAAGACGGCGCCGACGGCGCCGGCGCGGGCGGCCGGATTGAGGTCTTCGATGTCCTCGTCATTGGTGCCGATATTGCCGATATGCGGGAAGGTGAAGGTGACGATCTGGCCGGCATAGGAGGGGTCGGTGAGGATCTCCTGGTAGCCTGTCAGCGCGGTGTTGAAGCAGACCTCGGCGACGGCCGACCCGGTGGCGCCAAGGCCGCGGCCCTCGATGACGGTGCCGTCGGCCAGGACCAGCAAGGCGGTCGGCTTTTCGGTGGCCCAAGCGGGGGTAGCAGCGGTCATCGTTGCCATGGCGGCACTCCTGTCAGGCTGCGTGCTTCAACTGGCCCGTCGACCAATTCGCGCAGCAAACGACACGCATCGGCGATTTCTCGAGCCTCCGCGCGTCAACTCATTGTCTCATGCAAGGCCCAGTACATATGGGAAGCGGCCAAAGCGGTCAATGTTGCCGCCGCCGAACGGCTGCAATTTATTTCGGCCAACAATATCAGTGATTTGCCGGATCAGGCTGAAATTTGCCTTGTGCTTTCGGCGGGGCTATGTTCCGCCGCGTTCGAAGGAGAAAGCATGATGCGCGCAAAAATCGCCGAATCCCTGAAGAGCGCGATGAAGGCGCAGGACAAGCACCGGCTGCCGACGCTGCGGCTGATCCAGGCCGCCATCCACGACCGAGACATCGCCAATCGCGGCGCCGGCAAGGAGCCGGCCAGCGACGAGGAGATCCTGCAGATACTGGCCAAGATGGTGAAGCAGCGCGAGGAATCGGCCAAGGCTTTCGAAGACGGCAAGCGGCCGGAACTGGCCGCGCAGGAGCGCGGCGAGATGGAAATCATCCGCGGCTTCCTGCCGACGCAACTGGATGATGCCGCCATAACGGCCGCGGCCCGCGAGGCGATCACCGCCACGGGTGCGGCCAGCCAGAAGGACATGGGCAAGGTGATTTCGGCGCTGAAGCAGAAATATGCCGGCCAGATGGACTTCGGCAAGGCCAGCGGCATCGTCAAGGGCCTACTGCAGTAGGGTTCTTTGCGCCGCCCCTTGTGGGTCGGGCAGCGGAGCATGGCTCATGGTCGAAATCGTCAAACCGGCGCTCGAGCATCTTTCGTCCTACAAGGCAGCGCTGGAGCGTGGCTGGTCGCCCGACAATGTGCGGCTTGAGGAAGCAACGCGCGAACAACTCGCGGCCATCGAAGAGGATCCGGCGGCCTTCCTGGCCAGCCTCGACGATCCCCTGGCGAAGGGTCCGCCGATTACCTTGCCAGACGGTACGAACGTGCCGCGGCTGCCGGGCTTCCGGCGCTGGATCTGGGACGGCGAGGCTGCCGGCTCCATCGGCTTTCGCTGGCAGCACGGCACCGCCGCGCTGCCGCCGCATGTACTCGGCCATATCTGCTATGCCGTGATGCCGTGGAAGCGGCGGCGCGGCTATGCCACCGAAGCGCTGTGGCTGATGCTCGCCGAGGCGAGGGCGGTCGGTCTGCCCTTCGTGGAGATCACCGCCAAGCCGGGCAATCCGGCGTCGCACAAGGTGATAACAGCCAATGGCGGAAAGCTGGTCGGCCGCTTCTCTAGGGATGCCGCCTATGGCGGCGCGGAAAGCCTGCGGTTCCGGATTGATCTGTAGGGCTGGCGGCCGCCTTCGCGCAATGCGGGTCGGCCGACAGCTTGATGGATTGATTCCGGACAGTTCCCCAGTCTGTTGTTAAGTCTTTATCTTTTCGGATCGAAGGTCAGCCGTGTTCGTCCGCGCACAGCGCGTGGTCGGACAGCGCGCGGATAACGTAGCAGTCGCCGACCGTCTTGCCGCCACAGCAGGAAGCGATGCGTTCGAGCTCGGTCTCCAGCCGCCTCAACTGGGCGATCTTTTCCCGCACCGAAAGCAATTGCTCCTCGGCTATCCTGTCGGCGTGACCGCAGGGCTGTTCGGGATGGCCGCTGAGTTCGATCAGCGCGCGGATGTCCTCGACGGCAAAGCCGAGATCGCGGGCATGGCGGATGAAGGCCAGCCGTTCCAGCTCCTGCCTGGAATAGCGGCGCTGGTTGCCTTCCGAACGCTCGGGCGCGGCAACCAGGCCCATCTGCTCGTAGTAGCGGATGGTGGGCACCTTGACCCCGGTGCGGCGAGAAAGATCCCCGATCGAAAACATCAGCTGTTCCTCTTGAAGCTCTAGTGACTAGAGGAATTACAGTGTCTGATATCGAGGTTCAAGAGCCGCGGGCAGATCGCAGGCGAGACAGGCAGGTGATGGAATGACGGCTCCTCTCAAGCAGGCAGGGTTCAGGCAGACGCGGTTCAGGATCGGCGGCATGGACTGCGCCTCCTGTGCGGCCAAGATCGATACGGCGGTGCGCCGTCTCGACGGTGTCGCCGATGTTTCGGTCTCGGTGACCGGCGCCAGCATGACGGTCAGCCACGGTGACGCGCTGCTGGAAGACAAGGTGCTGCAGCAGGTGGCGCGGCTGGGCTATGGCATCGTCAGGGCCGACGCCGGGAGCGATAGGCACGCACCGGCAGGCAAGGTGCAATCAGCCGAGGCTTCGCATCTCCACGGCGATGCCGGCCCGGGGCAGGCGTGGTGGCGCTCGCGTCGCGCCGTGCTGACGCTGGCCTGCGCGGCGGCACTCTTGGCGGCCTACGGCATCGGCCATCTGTTGCCGGCGGCCGAGCGCGGGCTCTTCCTGGCCGCGCTGCTGGTCGGCCTGGTGCCGATCGCCCGCCGCGCGCTGATGGCGGCGCTGGCCGGCACGCCGTTCTCGATCGAGATGCTGATGACGATCGCGGCTGCCGGTGCCGTGATGATCGGCGCCACTGAGGAAGCCGCTGCCGTGGTGGTGCTGTTCCTGATCGGCGAAATGCTGGAAGGCCTGGCGGCCGGCCGCGCGCGGGCGAGCATCCAGGGGCTTGCCGACCTGGTGCCGAAGGTGGCGCTGGTCGAGCGGGCGGGCGGCACGGTCGAGGTTGCCGCGGAAAGGCTTGCGGTCGGCGACGTGATCGTGGTGCGGCCGGGCGACCGTATCCCGGCCGACGGCGAGATCGTCGAGGGTGCGAGCGATATCGACGAGGCGCCGGTGACCGGCGAAAGCATGCCGAAGCGCAAGGGGATTTTCGAACCGGTCTTCGCCGGCACAATCAGCACCGACGGCGTGCTCAAGGTGCGGGTCACCGCTGCCGCGTCGGACAACACCATCGCCCGGGTGGTGCGGCTGGTGGAGGAGGCGCAGGAAGCCAAGGCGCCGACCGAGCGCTTCATCGACCGTTTCTCGCGCTATTATACTCCGGCGGTGCTGGCGGCCGGGGTGCT
The DNA here is from genome assembly GCF_002529485.1 of Mesorhizobium sanjuanii. Classification (NCBI taxonomy): domain Bacteria; kingdom Pseudomonadati; phylum Pseudomonadota; class Alphaproteobacteria; order Hyphomicrobiales; family Phyllobacteriaceae; genus Mesorhizobium; species Mesorhizobium sanjuanii. The sequence continues at coordinate 13,747 of NZ_NWQG01000043.1, read as the reverse complement.
GGTCGCGGTGCTGCCGCCGCTGCTTGCCGGCGGCGACTGGAACCAATGGATCTACAAGGGCCTGGCGATCCTGCTGATCGGCTGCCCTTGCGCGCTGGTCGTCTCAACGCCGGCAGCGATCGCCGCCGGCCTGGCGACGGGCGCGCGGCGCGGCCTGTTGATGAAAGGCGGCGCGGTGTTGGAGGGGTTTCGCGACATAACAGCCGTCGCCTTCGACAAGACGGGAACGCTGACCGAGGGCAAGCCTGTGGTTACCGACGTGCTGGCATTTGGCCGCGACGAACGCGCCGTGCTGGCGCTGGCGGCGGCGCTCGAGCAGGGCTCCAGCCACCCGCTCGCCATGGCGATCCTTGACCGGGCAAAGGCCGACAAGGCGCCGATGCCGCCGGCATTAGCGGCGAGGGCGATTTCGGGCAAGGGCGTCGAAGGCAGCGTTGGTGGCGTTGCCGCCTTCCTCGGCTCGGGCCAGGCGGCGACCGAACGGGCGACGCTGAGTGAAGCACAGCGCCTCGCGATCGACAGCCTTAACGGCGAGGGCAAGACCGTCTCGGTGCTCTTGGCCAATGGCGCTGTGGCCGGACTGATCGCCATGCGTGACGAGCCAAGGCCGGATGCGGCAGAAGGCATCGCCGCGCTGAAGGCGCTGCGCATCCGCGCGGTCATGCTGACCGGCGACAACCGCCGCACCGCCGAGGCGATCGCCACTTCGCTGGGCATCGATGCGCGGGCGGAACTCCTGCCGCAGGACAAGCAGCGCATCGTCGGCGAGCTGCAGCGCCAGGGGCTGAAGGTGGCCAAGGTCGGCGACGGCATCAACGACGCGCCGGCGCTCGCCGCCGCCGATATCGGCATCGCCATGGGCGGCGGCACGGATGTGGCGCTGGAGACGGCCGACGCGGCGATCCTGCATGGCCGGGTCATGGACGTCGCGCGCATGGTGCGCCTGTCGCGGGCGGTGATGGCCAATATTCACCAGAACATCGGCGTGGCGCTCGGGCTGAAAGCGGTTTTCCTGGTCACCACGATTGCCGGCATCACCGGCCTGTGGCCGGCGATCCTCGCCGATACCGGCGCCACCGTGCTGGTCACCGCCAACGCCATGCGCCTGCTGCGCTGGCGCGGGTGATGCGGCCTTTCGGCCGCTTCAATCCGGCCATTCGAGCCGTCGCAAGGTTGGAAAACCGGCCCGATCTGATCCGTCAGCCATCGAAATCCATCGACAATGCAACATCCCTTTGGCCTTCGAGTTCGGCGAGCCTGCTCTGGAGCGCGTTGCTGATCGAAGCGTAGGCGCCGGCGCCGAACGTCAACCGCCTGGGGGCGGAATCTTGCCCTACGGAGGCGATCATCGCCCCGACCATCTTCTGCGCATCGCCGTTCACCTCGAAGGAGCCTGCGGCAAAAGCCCGGCGCAGATCACCGACCGGCGTGTTCGCATAGGCGTCCGTAGGCTCGGCGCCAACCAGGCCGGCGGCAAAGTTTGTCCGCGTCGGTCCGGGCTCGACGATGGTGAAGGCGATGCCAAACGGCGCGACCTCCTGCCGAACGGATTCGACAAAGCCTTCGATGCCCCATTTGGTGGCGTGATAGAGGCTGAAACCGGGATAAGCCATCTGTCCGCCTTCCGAGGAGATTTGCAGGATCCGGCCGCCGCCCTGTTTCCTCAGATGCGGGAGTGCGGCGCGAATGAGCTGGATCGAGCCGATGAGGTTGGTATCGATCAAGTGGCGGATCTGGTCGTCAGCCAGTTCTTCCGCCGCGCCGAACAGGCCATAGCCGGCATTGCTGACAATGACGTCGATGCGGCCGAGATCATGAAAAGCCTTGTCGATCGTCCGCCGCATGGCTTCGGTGTCGGTAACGTCAAGGGAAGCAATCCAAAGGCGATCGCCATGATCGGCCTTCAGGTCGGCAAGTGCTTCAGATTTGCGCACAGTTGCGGCTACGCGGTCGCCGCGGGCCAAAAGTTTTTCCGTCAGCAGCCGGCCGAAGCCGGAGGAGGTACCAGTGATGAACCATGTCTTGGTCGTGGGGGAAATATTGGTCATGGGAGAAGTCCTTGCTCGCCGAGCCGCGTGATCGCGGCTATCTCCGCACAAGATATCCCTTCCAATTCATGATACTATCCGATCAATCTTGCATGAGTTGGTGAAAATTCCCCATGAATGACGGAGCCGACCTTCGCGAACTGACCGCACTTGTCGCAATTGTCTCTCATCGCAGCTTCCGCAAGGCGGCGGACGGTCTTGGCCTCTCGCCTTCAACGCTAAGCCACATGATGCGGGCGTTGGAGCGGGACATGGGCGTGCGCCTGCTCAATCGCACCACGCGCAGCGTGGCGCCGACAGAGGCCGGCGAACGGCTCGTCTCGCGCCTGGAACCGCTGCTGCGGGACATAGACGCGGCCCTTGCGGAGGTGGACAATTTCCGCAACCTGCCGGCAGGCACGCTACGGATCAATACCAGCGAGATCGCAGCAAGGCTGCTGCTCAAATCCACGCTGCCGGTTTTTCTCAGACGCTTCCCACAGGTTTCGCTCGATCTCGTCACCGAGGGGAGGTTGGTCGATATCGTTGCCGAAGGCTTTGACGCTGGCATCCGCCTTGGCGAGGCCATGCCGCAAGACATGGTCGCGGTACGCTTCGGCGGCGAGACGCGCTTCATTGCCGTCGCGTCGCCGGCCTATCTCGCCACCCGCCAGGTTCCGAGAGTGCCGGACGACCTGAAGGATCACAGCTGCATCCGATTCCGCCTGCCGAGCGGCAAGCCCTATCGTTGGGAGTTCGAGAAACATGGCCAGGAAATCTCGATCGATGTCCCCGGCATGCTCACTCTCGATCATATGGAACTGATGGCCGAGGCAGCGGTCGATGGCTTGGGAATCGCTTACATCTCCGACAGGTCTGCCCAATCCTGCATTGAGCGGGGAACGCTCGTCACCGTGCTGGACGATTGGTGCCCGCCCATTCCCGGCCTGTTCCTCTACTATCCCGGTCATCGGCTCGTGCCGCCGGCCCTGCGCGCCTTTATCGATGTGCTGAAAGAGACAGGCTGAACGAGCTATCCGCGCGGGCGCTGTCGTCTATTCGGCTGCGGCCGGCAGCGGCGGCGCGGCCTTGCTGCGCCATTCCGAAACATGCGAAGCGACCGCGACCGCCACGGCGACCAGCATGGCGATCGCGCCGGCCACCGGCAGGCTGCGGTAGCCGTAGCCGGCATTGAGCATGGCGGCTCCTAGGGATGCGGCCAGCGCGATCCCGACGTTGAAGCCGGACGGGATCAGCGAGGAGGCAAGGTTAGAGGCGTCCGCTGTCCAGGTCAGGATACGGGTCTGGATCGGCGTGCCGATGGCGAAGCTGAGGCCACCCCAGATGACGATCGAGACGATCATCGGCACGGGATAGGGGCTGACGGCGTAGATGATGGCAAGCGTGGCCGCCTGCAGGAAAAGCATGGTGATCAGCGATGGCATCAGCTTCCAGTCGGCAAGCTTGCCGCCGAGGAAGACGCCAATTGTGGCGCCAACGCCGTTGAGCAGCAGCACCCAGGGCACAAGGCTCTCGTCGAGGCCGGTGACCTCAAGCAATGTCGGCGTGATGTAGGTGAACAGGGTGAACTGGCCGATCATCAGCATCAGCATGAGGATCAGCGAGGTCCAAACCTGCTGGCGGGCCAGCACGCGCACCTCGCGGGCAAACCCGGCCGGTCGGTTCGATGCACCTGTCGTGCGCGGCAGAAGCGCCACCATGGCCAAGGTCGCCACCACGCCCAGTGCGCACATCACCCAGAAGGTGGCGCGCCAGCCCCAGAGACTGCCGATCGCCGTGCCGGCCGGCACACCGATGACGTTGGAGACGGTGAGACCGGACAGGATGACCGCCACGGCCATGCCGCGCTTGTCCTTCGGCACAAGGCCAACCGCGACCACCATGGCGACGCCGAAATAGGCGCCATGCGCCACTGCCACGGCAATGCGCAAAAGCAGCATGGATGAAAAGTCGGGCGCCAGCGCGCAGGCGGCCTGGCCGATGGTGAAGGCGATGGCGAGGCCGAGCAGCAAGGCCTTGCGGGAAATGCCGTTGGTGGCAAGGGCCAATAGCGGGCCGCCGATGGCGATACCGCCGGCATAGCCGGAGACGAGATAGCCGGCGGTCGGAACCGAAACGTCAAGTCCTTGCGCCACCTGTGGCAGCACGCCGGCGATGACGAATTCGGTGGTGCCGAAGGCGAAGGCGGCAAAGAACAGAGCGAAGAGGGGCAGCATGACGCGAAAAGCGATCCTGAAATGAGTTGGCCTCAAATCACGGATAGGCGCCGCGGGCAATGCAGAAATTGTCGAGGCTACTTTAGGCTTTCTTGACTGGGTTCGATCCGGCCGGTTGCGGTGCCAAAAAATGGCCAAGCAAAAAAGGCAAGCGCGCCGCGTTCGACCGGCCTCATGCGACGCGCTTGTTTCTTGTTTTTATGCATGTCGTTACCGCAAAACCGCTGCACACCCTCGGTTCAAGCCCGAGGGCATGCTTTTGCGCGACATGCATTAGACCGGGGTCTTTCTCCCGTAAGGGATTTTCAGCCACGCCCGCTCGTGAAGGTAATAGAGCAGTGACTTGGTGACGACTTCGGTCAGGCCGATGGCCGCGGCGAGCTTGATGCTTCCGGTCACGACGAGCGAAATGATTATCGTGTCGATGGTGCCGGTAACGCGCCAGGAAAGCGCCTTGGCGAAGCTGCGCGAATGGGTATCCATCGGCTGATTATCCTCCCAGTAGACCGGGCGATCCTTAGCCGAGACACCTAAGGATGAGCAAAGACTAATTTTCCTGTTTTGGTGCGAAGGGTAGAAGCTGGTTCCAAGCCGATGCTCCCAGCAGCAATTTTCGGCTTGCAGGCGGGCCTTAAGCGCGGCGCGCCGAAACGGATTCAGGCGACGCGCTCAAGTCTTTGTTTATGCATGTCGTTTTGCCAAAACCGCTGCGCACTTTTGGGCGACATGCATTAACCGGCCTTCAGCCGCGAGCCGCCGAGCAGGCCGCGTTCTTCCAGCACGGGATAGGCCATCGAGGCGAGCAGCGAGTTGATCTGTTTCAAGTCGCGGATCGTGTCGAGATGGATGGAACTGGTCTCGACGCTCTTGGCGCTGCCGTCGCGCAGCCGCACGAAATGGCTGGCGCTCGTCTCCTTCTCGCGGTCGCGCAGCCGGTCCTTTTCGAGCACGAGCTGGCGCGCGGTCTCGGCGTCGCGCGACACCAGCACGTTGAAGGCGAGCCGCGCATTGGCAAGCACCGAGGCATGGAAGGCGGAGAGCTCGCGCCAGCCTTCGGGCGTGAATTCCAGCCCGCGCTCGAGCTTTTTCCTGACATGCACCAGCATGTTGCGCACGATGATGTCGCCGACCTGCTCGAGCTTGACGCAGGCGCCGATCAGCTCCTGGCAACGCAGCGCCTCGTCCTCGGAGAGCGGGTTCTTGGTGACCTTGGCGAGATAGAGCTTGATCGCCGCGTGTTTCTTGTCGACGCGGTCATCGAGCGCGGCCAGCGCCTTGATCTTGCCGGCGTCGGCGCTCTCGTAGAGCTCGATGATGCGTTTCAGCATGATCTCGACCGTCTCGCAGACCCGCACCACCTCGCGGGTGGCGTTGGCCAGCGCCTGGCTCGGCGTGTCGAGGGCACTTTCATTGAGCGCCGACAGCTCGATGATTTCGAGCGACTCGGGCGGCGCTGGCCTGGTGCCAAGCGCGACGATCTTCTCGGAGGCGCGGTAGACCAGCCCGGCCAGCGGCAGGCCGGCAAGCAGGATCAGCACATTGAACATGATGTGGGCGTTGACGATCTGGTCGGGCACGGTGGTGCCGAGAAAGGCGACCGGCGGCTTGAACGACAGGAACAGGATGAGCATGACCAGCGAGCCCATGCCGCGCATCAGGAGGTTGCCGATCGGCACGACGCGCACGCCTGGCTCCGCATTGCGGGTGAGCAGCGGCGCGATGATCGATGAGCCGAGATTGACGCCGAGCACCAGCACGATGCCGAGTTCTGGCGGGATGAAGCCACGGCCGGCAAGGGTGACCATCAGCAGAACTGCGGCGATCGAGGAATGGAACAGCCAGGTGACCAGTGCGGCCAGCAGATAGGCGGTGACCGGGTCGCCGGAGAAGTAGTTGACGATGACCGGCATCAGCGTGCTCTGGCGCAGCGGCTCCGACGCCTGGCCGATCATTTCCAGCGACAGGACGAGCAGGCCGATACCGACCAGGATGCGACCGAACTGGCGCCAGTCGCGCCGCTCGGTGGCCATGAACATGATCGTGCCGGCGACAAGGCAGACCGGCACCAGCAGCGTGAGGTCAAAGGTGAGCAGCTTGACCACCAGCGCCGAGCCGATCTCGGCGCCGCGCACGGCCAACTGGCCCGACATGCCGCTGACGATGCCGGCGCCTGCGAAGGAGCCGACCAGCAAGGTGACGGCGGTGGAGCTTTGCAAAGCGATCGACAGGCCGCAGCCGGCGAGGACCGCCATGAAGGGATTGCGCATGGTGGCGCGCAGCCTGTGGCGCAGCACATCGCCATAGGCGCGCTCGACGCCGGTCTTCACCATGCGGGTGGCAAACAGCATCAGCGCCACCGCGCCGGCAAGATGCAAGAGGACGACGGAGCCGCTCATGGCGATCTCGGCAATCCGGCAGGCGTCAATAGCACGGGCATCGTGATGGCAACGGGCGCAAGAGGGGTTGAATCATGGACATTGCAAGGGTCGACATTACTCTGATTGCGCTTAGCCGGGTAATAAATTTTGCCCGATTCGGGCGGCGGCCGGCGCGCGACAGGGCGTGTCGGAAATGGATGGATGACAAAATGGTTGCATCGCCTGCCGCCCTGCGCGGGCTACTTAATCAGGTACTGGCCAGAGATTCAGATCCGCTTTGATGAGAGTGTTGAATTAGAAGATGTAAATATAGGAAATCATTACAAAAACGTAATCTGCCTATTCAGTTTCGGTTCATCCTTCGGGCGCTACTCCTTGGGCATCGACAACCCAGGAGTACCCACCATGAAACGCATCATTCTTTCCGCAGTCGCCCTCTCGATGCTGGCCGCCACATCCCTGACCGGCCAGGCAGCTCCGCTCAATGCGCCTCTTACACCGCAGTCGAATTACAGCCAGGTCGACTGGAAGAAGCCCGGCAAGCACGTCGACGTCAGGAAGCGCGTCGTGGTGAAGAAGAAGGTGGTCGTCGTGAAGAGGAGCCATTGGCGCAACGGACAGAAATATTCCAGCTGGAAGCGTCATCAGCCGATCCGCGACTATGGCCGCTATGGCCTGCATCGTCCCGGCCGCGGGCAGGAGTGGATCCGCGTCGGCAACGACTACGTGCTGGTCAGCATTGTCTCCGGCATCATTTTCGGCGCCATCGCCGCACAATAACCATTGCAGCGTTTGACCGGCGGTTCGCCGGGACGATGAAGGAAAGGCGGCCCTCGATGGCCGCCTTTCTTTTTGCCCTGTGAAAAACGGGTATGGCCGGCAATAGGAGTCGTCGGGCTTCGCCGGCATGATTATATGGAGCCCATGCGCTTTCCGCCCGCCTTTCTCGACGAGATACGCGACCGCGTGCCGATTTCATCGGTCATCGGCCAGCGCGTCGCGTGGGACAGGAAGAAGACCAACGCGCCGCGCGGTGATTATTGGGCGTGCTGTCCCTTCCATGGCGAGAAGAGCCCGTCCTTCCATTGCGAGGACAAGAAGGGCCGCTATCACTGCTTCGGCTGTTCGGTCTCGGGCGATCATTTCAAGTTCCTCACCGAACTTGATGGGATGAGCTTTCCCGAAGCGGTCGAGAAGATCGCCGACATGGCCGGTGTGCCGATGCCGGTGCGCGATGCCCAGGAAGAGCGGCGCGAGAAGGAGCGCGCCAGCCTGACCGATGTCATGGAGATGGCGACGGTCTTCTTCCAGGAGCGGCTGCAGGGGCCGGAGGGCGCCAAGGCCCGTGCGTATCTGCGCGAGCGCGGGCTGACGCCGGCGACGCAGCAATCGTTCCGCCTCGGTTATGCGCCGGACAGCCGCAATGCGCTCAAGGAGCACCTTGCCGCCAAGGGCGTGCCAAAGGCCGATATCGAGGCCTGCGGGTTGGTGCGCCATGGCGACGACATTCCGGTCTCCTACGACTGGTTCCGCGACCGCATCATGTTTCCGATCCCCGATTCCAGAGGCAAGATCATCGCCTTCGGCGGACGCGCGCTGGCGCCGGATGCGCTGGCCAAATACATGAACTCGCCTGACACCGAGCTCTTCCACAAGGGCAATGTGCTCTACAATTTCGCCCGCGCCCGCAAAGCGCTGGCCAAAGGCGGCACGGTCATCGCCGTCGAAGGCTATATGGATGTCATCGCGTTGGCGCAGGCCGGCTTCGAAAATGCCGTGGCGCCGCTCGGCACCGCGCTCACCGAAAACCAGCTGGAACTTCTGTGGCGCATGGCGCCCGAGCCGATGCTGTGCTTCGACGGCGACAAGGCCGGGCTGAAGGCGGCATGGCGGGCCGCCGACATGGTGCTGCCGGCAGTTCAGGCCGGCCGTTCGGCGCGCTTTGCGCTGTTGCCCGAAGGCAAGGATCCCGACGATCTGGTCAAGGCCGAAGGCCCGGACGCGTTCCGTGCCGTACTGGCCGAGGCTCGGCCGCTGGTAGACCTGTTGTGGATGCGCGAGACGGCAGGCGGCGTCTTCGACACGCCGGAGCGTCGGGCGGAGCTCGAAAAGACGCTGCGCGAGCTGACCGGCCGTATCCGCGACGAAAGCCTGCGCTATCACTACCAACAGGAAATGCGCGAGCGGGTGCTGAGCTTTTTCGGGGCTCAGCGTGGTCCCCGGCCAGGTCGCCAGGACGGCCGACCTGGCCAGGGCAAGGCGGCGGCGCCGGGCGGACAGTTTGCCAAGGGCGGCGGCGGCCGCATTGCGATCACCGAAAGCCTCGGTCAATCGGCACTTGTCAAGCGCGGCAGTGGAGGCATGTCGGTGCGCGAGGCGACGATCATCGTGGCGCTGATCAACCACCCGGCGCTGATCGACGAGAATTTCGCGCATGTTGAATTTCTCGATCTGGCCAACACCGAGCTGAGGCGGCTGCACGCGGCAATCCTCGATGCGATGGCGCATGACATGGCCGACGACCGCAATGCGGTCATCGCGACAATCGAGCGGGCCGGCTGCGGCGATATCTGGGATCGAGCGGTGGCTCTGATCAAGCGCGCGCGGCAATGGCCGGCGCTGGAAAGCGCGGGACTTGACGATGCTCGCGACGCCTTCAACCAGGCACTGCACTTGCAGCGCAGCGCGCGCACCTTACATAGAGAGCTGAAACAGGCGCAGGCAGCGCTCGATCAGGATCCCTCGGACGAAAACTTCCGGCATCTGCTCGAGATTCAGGCGCAATTCAACGATGTACAAGCAACGGAAGCGCTAATCGAAGGGTTTGGCGTGTCCTCGGGCAGGGCTGGACGCGCATAGGCAAAACCTGCGCAAGGAATGAAGTGGAAATGGGCGGCGCGTCGAATCGACGCCTCTAAGTCGGGTAATTGATTCGCTTTTTTCATGCGAATCATGCGAGAGGCGCTTGACCTTCTTGCAGAATGGCGGAATCAGGACGATTCGAAACGTTAACCCGTGCCCGGCGTCGACGGGAATTGAGCGATGTTAGGTACTGGTCACTGGACAGGCCGCCAGCCTGCCACAGATATCAGGGTTAATCTGGACTTAATGCATGAAGCCCAAAAGTGGAAACCGGTTTTGGGGTACGGCATGCTTAAAAACAAAGACTTGATGCGGTTACTGGCCCGGCGAAGTGCGTTTGAAGCGAGCGCATCCGATTTGACCGGCCCGGCAGCTTACGCGGCTTAGATACGCAGCCGCTTGGAGACGATAAAGAATGGCGACAAAGGAAAAGGAAGAGGTCGAGACCGAACGTGAAGGCGCCACCGATGGGCCTCTGCTCGACCTTTCCGATGATGCTGTCAAGAAGATGATCAAGGCCGCCAAGAAGCGCGGCTACGTCACCATGGACGAACTGAATTCGGTGCTGCCCTCGGAGGAAGTGACTTCCGAGCAGATCGAGGACACGATGGCGATGCTCTCCGACATGGGCATCAACGTGGTCGAGGACGACGAGCAGGGCGAGGAGCCCGAAGCCGCCGACGCGACTGCCGACGCCGAGGAAGACGCCAACGAGCTGGCCGAGCAGACCGGCACGGCCGTTGCCGCCACCACCACCAAGAAGGAACCGACCGATCGCACCGACGATCCGGTCCGCATGTATCTGCGCGAGATGGGCTCGGTCGAGCTTTTGTCGCGCGAGGGCGAAATCGCGATTGCCAAGCGCATCGAGGCCGGCCGCGAGACGATGATCGCGGGCCTGTGCGAAAGCCCGCTGACCTTCCAGGCGATTATCATCTGGCGCGACGAGCTCAACGAATCCAAGATCCTGTTGCGCGAGATCATCGATCTCGAGGCGACCTATGCCGGCCCTGAAGCCAAGCAGGCGCCCGTGGTCGAGCGCATCGAGGAAACCCCCAAGGTCGAGGAGAAGCCGCGCCGCGCCTCACGCGAGGACGAGGACGACATCACCAATGTCGGCGGCGACACACGCGGCCTGACTGATGACGACGACGACGACGAGGACGAGGCCAGCCTGTCGCTGGCGGCGATGGAAGCCGAACTGCGTCCTCAGGTGATGGAGACGCTCGACGTCATTGCCGACACCTACAAGAAGTTACGCAAGTTGCAGGACCAGCAGGTCGAGAACCGGCTGGCCGCCGCAGGCACCTTGTCGCCCAGCCAGGACCGCCGGCTGAAGGAACTGAAAGACCAGCTCATCAAGGCGGTCAAGTCGCTGTCCCTGAACACGGCGCGCATCGAGGCGCTGGTCGAGCAGCTCTATGACATCAACAAGCGTCTGGTGCAGAACGAGGGCAAGCTGCTGAGGCTCGCCGAAAGCTATGGCGTGCGCCGCGAGGAGTTCCTGAAGGAATATCAGGGTTCGGAACTCGACCCCAACTGGACGCGCTCGATCGGCAATCTGACCTCGCGCGGCTGGAAGGAATTCACCAAGAACGAGAAGGACGCGATCCGCGACCTGCGCGCCGAGATCCAGAACCTCGCCACCGAAACGGCGATCTCGATCCTGGAATTCCGCAAGATCGTCAACCAGGTGCAGAAGGGCGAGCGCGAAGCCGCAATCGCCAAGAAGGAAATGGTGGAGGCAAACCTGCGCCTCGTCATTTCCATTGCCAAGAAATACACCAATCGCGGTCTGCAATTCCTCGATCTGATTCAGGAAGGCAATATCGGCCTGATGAAGGCGGTCGACAAATTCGAATACCGCCGCGGCTACAAGTTCTCGACCTACGCGACCTGGTGGATCCGGCAGGCAATCACCCGCTCGATCGCCGATCAGGCGCGCACCATCCGCATCCCGGTGCACATGATCGAGACGATCAACAAGATCGTGCGCACCTCGCGCCAGATGCTGCACGAGATCGGCCGCGAGCCGACACCGGAGGAACTGGCGGAAAAGCTCGCCATGCCGCTGGAAAAAGTGCGCAAGGTGCTGAAGATCGCCAAGGAGCCGATCTCGCTCGAAACGCCGGTCGGCGACGAGGAGGATTCGCATCTCGGCGATTTCATCGAGGACAAGATGGCGATCCTGCCGATCGACGCGGCGATCCAGGCCAATCTGCGCGAGACCACCACACGCGTGCTGGCCTCGCTGACGCCGCGCGAGGAGCGTGTGCTCAGAATGCGCTTCGGCATCGGCATGAACACCGATCACACGCTGGAGGAAGTCGGCCAGCAGTTCTCGGTCACCCGCGAGCGTATCCGCCAGATCGAAGCCAAGGCGCTGCGCAAGCTCAAGCATCCGAGCCGTTCGCGCAAGCTCAGGAGTTTCCTCGATAGCTGATGCAGGCAACCGGCCATGCATGAATTGAGGGCGCCGATGGCGCCCTTTTTCGTTCGCGGCAGGGATGCCCTTACGCGAACCGCTTGCGGCTCGTGCCAGCCGGGAGGATAATTCCCGTGTCGGATGCATTTCTGGGCGACAACCCGGATGCCCGCCCCGGCGCAGGCCGTGAACGGCCGACCGCCGTGCTCCGTGGCGCCGGAGGGAGGTGTGCCATGACGACTTACATCGTGCTGATCAACTGGACGGAACAAGGCGCCAGAAATGTGCGCGACTCGCCGAAGCGGCTCGATGCCGCCAAAAAGCTCCTGGGAGACATGGGTGGCACGTTCAAGGCGTTTTATCTCACCATGGGCGAATGCGACATGGTGGCGGTGGTCGAGGCGCCGGACGACGCGGTACTCGCCCGCTTTGCGCTGATGCTGGCGTCGGGCGGCAACGTGAAGACGCGAACGCTCAAGGCCTTCCCGGAATTTGCCTATCGCGAGATCATCGCTTCGCTCGGATGAGACGTTGCACGGCTCAAATTCCATCCAGCGAGTTCACATTACACAGATGATCAGGCGCCGCTTGACGGCGCCTGATCAGCAGATATTGAGGAGGAATGCTGCTCTCGCTCGAGAAGAACTTCATTTTCATCCACATCCCGAAGACGGCCGGGTCGTCGATCACGCGCGCGCTCAGGCCGTGGTGCCTGAAGCCGAAGCGGACGCAGTGGCGACGCCTCTTGTCGCATCTGCCGGTTCGCGAGACGCCGGAAAAGGCGGCGCTCAGACAGCATGACAAGGCGGACTGGGTGCGGCGTAAGCTGCCCGATCCGCTCTATGACGGCGCCTACAAATTCGCCGTGGTGCGCAATCCTTTCGATCTGGCCGTCTCCAACTATTATCATTTGCGCAGAAGCACCACGCGCCATCGGCGTCGCCAGGCACAGAATTGGGACTTCAAGACGTTCCTGCGCTATCTCGAACGCAAGAACCGGTTTTCACGCGTGGATCAGACGAGCTGGATTTCGGACCGGCGTGGCAACCTCATCGTCGACGAGATCCTGCATTTCGAAACGCTGACTGACGAGTTCAATATGGTGGTGGAAAGGCTCGGCTTGCCTGGCGAGATAAAGCTTCCCCGGGTGAACGCCAATCCGCCTTTCGACTACCGCGCGCATTATGATGACGAGGCCAGGAGCATCGTCCAAAGGCTCTATTCCAGGGATTTCGAGCGTTTCGGCTACGCATTCTGATTTTTTCGCCCGATCCCGGCGCAGTCGCGGACCTGTTGCTGGGCATCGGCGTTTCGCGGATAGTCCTGGTGGTTCCCAGGTCGCTTTGAAACACATGCCGAAGCCACTGCTGACTATCTGGTACAACACCCGCTGTCCGGTCTGCGATGCCGGCATTGGCAGGCAGAAGCGGCGGCTGATCGAAGCGGTCAAGGCCGGCCGCATCGCGTTTCGCGACATCAATGCCGAACCCGGGGCACTGGCCGGCTACGGCGCGTCGCTGGAGGACATCCGCCGCCGGCTGCACGCAACCGACGCCGACGGCAGGCTGGTGGTCGGCGCCGACGTCGCGATTGCCGTCTGGAGGGCCACGCCGGGCGAGGGCTGGCTGGCAACGCTGTTCGGCAATCCTGTAGTGCTGCCGCTGACGCGCTTTATTTACGATCGCTTCGCCGATCTCCTCTACGGCTGGAACCGGCGCAAGGGCCGCTGGTAGCGCTTGACAAGTCAATCCCGCTGGCACCGTTTTAGATACATCGTAAGATATATCTTGACTTGGCCGAAGTCGCTCTCTAATTAAG